>JAADFH010000015.1 GCA_013152995.1 Methanobacteriota archaeon | reverse complement strand
CTACCCCGGGAGGATAGAGGAGGTGACCATAGGAGCAACCAAGGCAGAGGGCGGCAGCAGGGGGTACAGCGTTAAGATAGGCGGGCAGCGCAGCCTGTACATGTTTGAGGGTGGCTGGGTAAACAAGCCCGTGGTTAGCTTTGATGTTTTTGACATCCCGCAGCCCCAGTTCCCGAAGGCGCTGCGTGAGGTCTGGAGCGAGTACTGGGATTCGCCCGCTGAGTGGGCAAGGGAGGCGGTGAGGAGAGGTGCTGACCTCGTAACCCTCCATCTCGTCTCAACCGACCCCAAGGTGAAGGATACCCCCGTGAGTGAGGCTGCAAAGACTGTGGAGGAGGTGCTCCAGGCTGTTGATGCTCCTCTGGTGATAGGCGGCTCGGGCAACCCCGAGAAGGACCCCGTGCTGTTTGAGAAGGTTGCGGAGGTGGCTGAGAACGAGCGCTGCCTGCTTGCAAGCGCCAACCTGGACCTGGACCACGAGCGCATCGTTAAGGCGGCGGTGAAGTACAACCACAACGTGCTGAGCTGGGTTTCTCTGGACATAAATGACCAGAAGACGCTGAACAGGCTGCTGCTGAAGGAGGGTCTGCCCAGGGACAGGATGGTGCAGGACCCCACAACTGCGGCACTTGGCTACGGGCTTGAGTACACCTACACCATGATAGAGAGGCTGAAAATCAGCGGGCTGAAGGGTGAGAGCGAGCTATCCTTCCCCGTGAGCTGCGGTGTCACCAACGCATGGGCTGCCAGAGAGGCGTGGATGAATGTGCAGGAGTGGGGTCCCAGAGAGTACCGTGGACCCCTCTGGGAGACGATAAACGCGCTTGCGGTGATGCTGGCGGGCGCTGACATAATGATGATGCTGCATCCTGCGGCGGTGCAGGCGGTCAGAGAGGTTATTGATGCGGTGTTCAGCGATACGAAGCCTGAGGATACGCTTGCCTGGCTGAAGGTCTGAGGGATGAGCTCCGCCAGAGAGGTAAAGAGCCTGCTTCCAGGCACGAACTGCAGGAAGTGCGGTACCACCTGCATGGGGTTTGCGGTGAGGCTGCTCTCTGGCAAGGCTGCCCTGGAGGAGTGCCCGGAGCTGGAGAAGGCGGAGTACGTGGCGAAGAGGCTGAAGCTCAGGCAGATTCTGGCTGAGAGGCTTGCGCAGACGCCCACGAACTTCGTGATTCACGAGGAGCGCTGCACAGGCTGCGGCAACTGCGTTGACGCCTGCCCAGCCAATGTGGCTATGAGCGTTGAGGTGAGCGGTGGCAAGGGTGGTGAGAGCAAGGAGCTGGTGCTCAAGGTTGAGGATGGTGTGGTCAAGGTGCTGAATGTTAAGGCGTGCAGAAGGTTTGAGGAAGACTCAAGCGAGGGCAGGGCGTGCAATGTGTGCGTTGAATCCTGCCCCTACAGGGCGATTGAATTCGTGTAGGAGGTGCTGAAATGCCGAGGGTTTCCCCGCTTGAGGTGTACAGGAATCTTCCCGGAACGAACTGCGGTGAGTGCGGTGAGGGCACGTGCATGGCGTTTGCGAGTGCCCTCATAGAGAGGAGTAAGAGTTATGAGGAGTGCAAGCCCCTGGTGAGCGAGGAGAAGTATGCGGAGAAGCTTGAGAAGCTCATTGCTCTGGTTACTCCTCCGGTCAAGGAGGTGGTGGTGGGCACAGGCGAGCGTGCCTGCGTGCTCGGTGGCGAGGAGGTGATGTACCGCCATGAGCTCACCTTCTTCAACCCCACGGCGGTGTTCATTGACGTCAGCGACGAGCTGAGCGAGGAGGAGATTGCCAGCAGGGTGAAGGCGGTTGAGGAGTTCAGCTTGGAGAGGATGGGGCAGGTGCTCCGCCTGCAGGGTGTGGCGATAAGAGCTAAAAGCGGGGATGATGCGAGGTTTGGAAGCGCCGTCATGGTGGCTGCGGAGAGCACGCTGCCATACATGCTGTGCTCCCCTGACCCTGAGATGCTGGAGGTGGGTGTGGAGGTTGCACCCGAGAGGCGTCCGCTCCTCTATGCTGCCACCGAGGGGAATGTGAAGCAGGTTGCAGAGCTTGCCTCACGCTACAGCCTGCCGGTGGTTGCCTCCGCAGCCTCGCCGGAGAAGCTGCTTGAGCTTGTGGCTGAGCTGCGCTCGGCAGGCGTGGAGGACATAGTGCTTGACCCGGGCACAGCACCTCCAGGGAAGGGGCTGGGGAAGTGCCTGGAGAACATGGTGATTCTGCGCAGGCTGGCGGTGGAAAGGGGGGAGAGGCTTGCAGGCTATCCGATAATGGGCACGCCCATGGTTGCCTGGCTCGGAGAGGAGGACAGCGTCAGGGCGGCTGTGAGGGAGTGCATAATTGCCAGTGCCCAGCTGCTCCGCTACGCTGACCTGCTGGTGATGCACTCGCTGGAGATGTTCTCACTGCTGCCGCTGCTCACACTCAGGCAGAACATATACACCGACCCCAGGGTGCCGATTCAGGTGGATGCCAAGCTCTACGAGATAGGCAAGCCGGACGAGAACTCGCCGGTGCTGCTTACCACCAACTTCGCGCTCACCTACTACACCGTGGCTTCGGACATAGAGGCGGGGAAGGTGAACTGCTACCTGCTGGTGGTGGATACCGAGGGTCTTGCTGTTGAGCCTGCGATGGCGGGGGCAAAGCTCACGGGCAGTGTGGTGAAGGAGGCGCTGCAGAACTCCGGTGTTGACAGGAAGGTTAAGCATCGCAAGCTGATTATCCCGGGCATGGCAGCCAGGATAAGCGGTGAGATTGAGGATGCAACGGGCTGGAAGGTTATAGTTGGACCGGTGGACTCCTCAAGAATTCCAGCCTTCATACAGGAGAAGTGGAGCCCCAACGGACACAGGGAGTGAGAGCCAGAAACTTTTTTCAGCCTCGCCGGGCGAAGTTATCCCATGCATGTGGAGCACCCCCTTATAAGAGAGGGCACTGTGGAGGCGAGGCTGTACCAGCAGGCTGTTCTCGCCACGGCGGCGGAGGCTAACACCCTGGTGGTCATGCCCACCGCCCTGGGCAAGACGCTAATAGCGGTGCTGCTCGCCGCCCAGAGGCTGCAGAAGTACCCCGGGAGCAGGGTGCTCATGCTTGCCCCCACGAAGCCCCTGGTGGTGCAGCATGCCAAGAGCTTCCTGCGATTCATGAAGGTTGAGGAGGAGCAGGTGGCGAGCTTCACGGGCAGCATGCCGCCCGCGAGGCGTGCGGAGGCGTGGAGCAGGGCAAGGGTGGTGTGCGCCACGCCCCAGGTGGTGCACAACGATGTCATAGCAGGCAGGTACTCCCTGAGGGATGTCTCCCTGCTGGTTTTTGATGAGGCTCACCGCGCTGTTGGCAACTACCCCTACGCCTTCATCGCCGAGAGGTACGTGCAGGAGGCTGAGCACCCGCGAATACTGGCGCTCACAGCCTCGCCGGGGGGAGAGGAGGAGCGCATTGATGAGGTGGTGGAGAACCTGCACATCCAGAGGGTGGAGGTGCGCACCGAGCGGGACCCTGATGTGCGCCCCTACATAAGGGAGGTGAGGGTTGAGTGGGTGCGCGTGCCCCTGCCGCCGCAGTTCGCGGACCTGAAGAAAACCCTTGAGCACATGCTTGAGAAGAGGCTGAGGAGGCTGAGAGAGCTCGGCATAAGGGTGCCGGAGCGCAGGGTGAGCAAGAGGGAGCTGCTGGAGCTCAGGGCTAGCGTGCAGGGCAGGCTTGCAAGGGAGCAGAGGAGGGAGTACTTCACCGCCCTCTCGCTGATTGCAGGCTGCATGAACCTGCTGCATGCGCTGGAGCTGCTTGAGACTCAGGGGCTGGAGACGCTGCTGGGCTACTTTGAGAGGATTCAGAAGGAGACCAGGTCCAAGGCGAGGAAGGAGCTGCTGGAGGACCCTGAGTTTATAAGGGTGATGAGGAAGTGCGCAAACCTTGCAGAGGAGGTGCACCATCCGAAGCTTGAGAAGCTGCTGGAGATTCTCAGCCAGGAGGAGCTGGAGAGTCGCAGGGCTATAGTGTTCACCCAGTACAGGGACACGGTGCGCAAGCTGGTGGAGGAGCTGAACAGGGTGCCGGGGATAAGGGCGGTGAGGTTTGTGGGGCAGGCTTCCAGGGATTCGGAGAAGGGGCTGAGCCAGAGGGAGCAGGTGGAGGTGCTTGAGAGGTTCAGAAGCGGGGAGTTCAATGTGCTTGTCGCAACGAGCGTTGCCGAGGAGGGGCTTGATATACCGAGTGTTGACCTGGTGGTGTTCTATGAGCCCATACCAAGCGAGATCAGGGCGATTCAGCGCCGCGGGAGGACGGGCAGGGCTAAGGCGGGTAGAGTGGTGGTGCTCATAACCTCCGGCACCAGGGATGAGGCGTTCTACTGGAGCTCCAAGCACAGGGAGAGGAAGATGAGGGGGATTCTGAGCGGGATGCAGGATGCGCGGGTGGAGGAGAGGGAGCCGAGGGGGAAGGAGCAGAGGCTTGAGGAGTTTCTTGAGAGCTCGCTGAGGATTACCATTGACACCAGGGAGCTCTCCTCCGGGATTGCCAGGGAGCTGCTGAGGCTGGGGATAATGCCGGAGCCGAAGAGGCTGGAGGTTGGAGACTATGTGCTGAGCTCAAGGCTGTGCGTGGAGCGCAAGACAGCCGAGGACTTCGTGAGGAGTATCATGGACAGGAGGCTGTTTGAGCAGGCTATGATGCTGCGCAGGAGCTACGCAAAGCCCGTGATTATACTTGAGGGTGACCCGCTGCGCAGTGCCCATGGGCTTTCGCAGAATGCTGTCAGAGGAGCAATAGCTGCTCTTAGCATTGACCTGGGCATTCCGGTGCTCATCACTAAGGATGAGGCTGACAGCGCTGCAATGATTGCAGCCATGGCGAGGAGGGAGCATAGCGAGGGGCGCTACGTGGAGCTCAGGGGTGAGAAGCCGGCACGCTCCCTTAGGGAGATGCAGGAGTTCATAGTGGCGGGGCTGCCGGGGGTGAACACCGTGCTTGCAAGGAGGCTGCTGGAGCACTTCGGCAGCGTTGCTGGGGTTTTTGCAGCCTCGGAGGAGGAGCTGATGCAGGTGCAGGGGATAGGGGAGAAGACAGCCGGCGAGATACGCAGGGTGATTGATGCGATGTACACTTAGCTACTGGGAGATTACGCCCAGGGTTATGTTCCAGCCGTCGTAGCAGTCTGCCTGCGAGCTGCAGCCGCTGTATATGGCGGTTATGTTCAGGTAGCTTCCCGGCTTTACCACGCTCACGTTTGCACCCTGGGTGTGGCAGGCTATGCATGCCTCGTTTACCCCGCGCAGCATGTCCTCCGAGTCAACGCCTGAGGCGTTCCTGCCTCTGTAGTACAGCGGGCGGTGCGCCTCTGTGTTGCTGTTCTCAAACTCCGCCGTGACGTTTGCCTTGGTGTGGCAGCCTGTACAGTCGGGGTTGTTGAAGTGGCAGAAGGTGCACTCCACCAGCGCTGCGGCATGGAACTTGCCGGTGCAGCACTGGTAGGGGTTGAAGTAGGGTGAGGATGAGGGCAACCCTCCGGGGCTGCCGTCACCGTAGGAGGGTATGTGGCATCCCCTGCAGGGTTTGGTGGCGAAGCCGTGGGTGGTGTGCACACCTCCCGCCTGGATTTCGCTGTGAACCTTGGGGTGGCAGGAGGTGCAGTCCACGTTGCTTCCGTTCACGAAGTCGTGCTGCAGGGAGAACTTGGCTGCCGCATTTGGCATGGCTAAAGCTGCAATGGAAAGAACCCCCATCGTGAGCATCATGAGTATCCTGCTGTCCATCGGCACAACCCTTGATATCCTGTTTGTGCATCCGCTATATTAAATTTTTTCTTCGCATTTTCAATATCTCTCTGGGGGGTTGAGGGTGTGCCATCTTCAACATGTCAAGCCAGATGCTGGCGTGCATGCAGCTATGGCAGGTGGTGCACAAGATTTATTACACATGTGCCTCCAGAGTAGTCTCTCCAATGTACGATGCAGTTATCGCCGGGGCAGGGTTCGCAGGACTTGCCACCGCCTTCTTTGCGCGGGAGTGCAGGGTGCTGGTGGTGGAGAGGGAGAAGGAGCTCGGTGCCAGACAGCGCTCCACCTGCGCGGCTCCCCTGTCCTGGATAAGGCGGCTGGGTGCTGAGAGCAGCGTGCTATCCGTGTTTGACAGGGTGGTGATGCATTCGCCCTCGGGGAATGAGGCGAGAATTCCGCTCCAGGAGAGCTACTGCACCATTGATTATGCCGAGTTCTGCAGGCGGGTGGCGGAGAGGGTTGAGTGGGCGGAGTTCCTGAAGGACACCAGGGTTACGGGTGCAACGGTGGATGGGGTGCCGGTGGTGCACACCAGCTCGGGGAGTTTCTCCTGCGAGATGCTGGTGGATGCCACGGGCTGGAGGGCTGTGGTTGCTTCAAGCCTGCGCAGGGGGTATGCGCCTTCTAAGGGGAGGATTACCGCCCTTGAGACTGTGGGTGAGTATGACTCGCGGGATGTGCACATATACTACGGGAGCAGGTTTGTTCCGGGTGGCTACGCCTGGGTCTTCCCTGCTGGCAGCGGAAGGGCGAGGATAGGGCTGGGCAGTATGCGCAGGCTGCGTCTGGTGAAGCTGAACAGGAGGTTTCTTGAGTTTCTGGGGGTGGAGAGGACGGAGGAGCATCACCACGGCGGGGTTATACCCTGCGAGGGGCTGAGAGAGCCCGTGGTTTCTCAGGTCTTTGTGGTGGGTGATGCAGCGGGGCAGGTGCTCCCCAGCACCGCAGAGGGTATAAGGAAGTGCTTTGAGTTCGGGGAGGTGTGCGGCAGGCTGATGAGCAGGGTTGCGGCGGGGGAGCTCAGCAGGGAGGAGGCGCTGCGGAGGTATGCGGAGAGTGTGAGGGCTGAGCAGGGGTTCTACAGGACCATGCTCAGGGTGCAGGAGGTGGTGTACAGGCTGCCTGACAGAGCCATGGACCTCATAATAGGGCGGATAAATGAGCCCACAGCCAGGAAGCTGAG
>JAADFH010000014.1:1075-8131 GCA_013152995.1 Methanobacteriota archaeon | reverse complement strand
CCTGTGGTTGCGAGGCTGCTGCGGGAGATGGGCATACCCGTGGTGGCGGTGGCGGTGCTCCCGGCTACCCATGAAGGGGGGCTGAGCGCGAGGAATGCGGTTGAGTGTCTGAACACCCTGATAGACTGTGCGGATTCCGTGGTGCTGGTGGATAATCAGAAGATAGCGCACTCTGAGACCATGGAGGCGCTCTTCAGGAAGTACAACCAGTACGTTGCCAGGGGGATATGCGACATCCTGGCGGGTACCGCAAAGGAGGGGATAAAGGCTGAGGAGCAGAGCTATGCGCCGGTGCTGGACCTGAAGGACATGATTTCGGCAACCACCTTCAGCGCCGGCAAGCGAACCCTGCCGGGGTTTGCGGCGCTGGGGAGAGCCTCGGAGAGGACCAGAAGCTTCCTGCACTACCTGTTTCCCTTCGGGGGCTACAGGGAGGTGGATGTGGTCTCGCTGCTATACCGCAGCTTCATGAAGCTCACCATCTCGGGCGTGGTGCCGGAGCAGGCTGAGAAGAACCTGGCGCTGCTCAGGGTGCCGCCCGCATACCTGAGTGACGCAGGTAGGATAAACACCAGCATGGCGAAGGAGGTTATGGAGGAGCACTCGCGCATAGGCGAGACACACTTCGGTGTTGCAATGACAAGGAGAAACATAGCGAGCGCAACGGTGCTCATGACCTACCGCCCCGCTCAGATAGGCAGGCTTGAGGAGCTGGAGAGGCTTGCGGCACAGCACCAGGAGGTCAGCCTGAAGGTGTTTGAGGAGTACGAGAGGGGGGGAGAGGAGTGAGGCTGAGCAGGGAGCAGCTGCTTACCGCTGGCGTGGTGGCAGGGGTGCTGCTCGGCACGCTTGCTGTTGTGCTCACTCTCGGGGTGAGCGTTGCCGCATACATAGCGGTGGCTTGCATAGTGCTGGCGCTGGGCGGGAGCGTGGCGTACACCTGGTGGGAGGGCAGAAGCGACACCTCGGTGCACGGCATGAAGCTCAGGCTGCTTGAGAGGATAAAGGCGAGGATTCAGAAGCTTGAGGCTGAGCTCAAGCAGGCGGAGGAGCTGGTGAAGACGCAGCATGTGCAGGATGAGGTAAAGGAGGTGAGGGCGGCGCTGATAAAGGACGGGCTGTTCACCGTGGTGTTTGATGTGAATGACAGGCAGCTCAGAAGGATGACGCTCACCGCCATTGAGCTGAGCGTGCGCAAGGCTGAGCAGAAGCTCAGGAGCGCCGAGGCGGTGGCGCTGGCTGAGCACAGCGAGGCGGTGGAGCGCAGGGGGAGAAGGATGGTGGAGAATGCCAGAAGGCTGCGTGATGCGGGCTTCAGGGTGGATGCTGAGCTGGAGGAGCTGGAGCGGGCGCTGGATGCGGTGGCTCACTCGCTGGCTGAGTCTGTCGCACGCTGGGAGAGGCTGAAGGACGGCTACATGAGGCTCATGAACATGGGTGTGCAGGAGCTTGAGTACCTGATTGAGGCTGCTGCGGCAGGTGGCAGGAAGGTTGAGCCACTGCTGGAGAGGCTGCAGGTGGTGAAGCGTCACCTGCGCACCCCCGAGGCTGTGGATGAGCTAATAGCGCTCAGGGCTGAGGTCGGGAGCATGCTCGCCAGACCGTTCACCAGGACCAGGGAGCAGCTCCTGGAGCACCTCCGCAGGCTTGGCAGTCTGGTGAAGAGGGCGAGGGTGGAGGAGCTGGAGAGGCGGGTGAGGGAGCTGCGTGAGCCCTCAATGCTGGGGGAGCTGAGCACTCTGAAGGAGGCGTGCGTCGCCCTCACCCGGGAGATTGTTGAGGAGGTGGTGGCGGAGATTGAGCGCATGCATGCGGAGCTTGAGGGCTTCGGAATCAGGCGCCGCTGGAGGAAGCCCGCTCTGCCGGGCAGCTCCAGAGGGTTTGCCGACTTCTCACGGAGGGCTCTGAAGCTCATGGAGAAGCTAATGAAGGAGCATGAGTCCTGCTACACCCAGCTGAAGGTGGTGAGCAGCTACCCGGCAGTTGAGAGGATTATAGAGAGGAAGCTGCAGGAGAAGGGGGAGGTTGCAGCGGAGGAGCTGGGTGTGAGGTATGCTGAGGAGTTTATGGAGAGGTATGCGGAGCTCCACGGGGATGTGGAGTTGCTCAGGGAGCAGGGAAGGCTGAAGGTGAGGAGAAGATGACCAGGTGGGGCATCGTTGCAAGCGGTCAGGGTGCAAACAGGATAGGCTTTCTGTACTATGCCAGGTACAGGAATCCAGCCATTGAGGACAGGGTGCTGCTTCTGAACACCACTCCAGCGGATGTGAAGCCGGAGAAGCCCTTAGAGAAGCTGTTTGAGGCAGACCCCGAGCTGAGGGAGCTGTACGACAGCATAAAGCGCAGGAGGGTGTGCATCTTCGGCAGGGCTCCGAGCGGTGCGGGCAACAACTGGGCGGTGGGCGAGAGGGAAGCCATGGATGATTTCCACACCATAAGACGCTACATTGCCAGCCTGAACCTGCGCCCGCAGGATGTGCTCCTGGGCATCGCCACACTGGGGGGCGGCACGGGCAATGGCTCCCTGCCCTACATAATCCACAGGATGCGCACCGAGCCGGGGGTGGGGATGGAGAGGATGAACAACTTCCTGGCTCTCGGCATACTGCCATACGACTTTGAGGCACCCCAGAGGCACTTCAACGCCGTGTGCGGGCTCTCAAGGCTGCTCAGGTATGCGGGCAGGCAGAACGCTGCTCTGGTTATACTGGTGGACAACTCACAGGTTGAGAGGGTGCTCGGGCTCGGCGGAGAGGAGGACAGGTACATGAGGATTAACTCTGAAATCATACGCTGCATCCACATGCTCATCGCTCCAAGCGTGTACACCTCCTCTGCAACCATTGACATCGCCGACTACTACCAGCTCCCCAGCAACCTGGGCATTACCCACTTCACGCCCTGCATGAGCTGGGGCAACGACCCCGAGGTGATGAGCATTGAGGCGATGCTTGAGAATGCCTCGGCGAATCCGCTGGTGCCACTGGAGAAGGGCAGGGCGCTGATGGCTTACGTGATACTTGCTGTGCCCGAGAGCACGGTGCTGGAGGGCAGGGTTACCCAGGAGATGCTGGAGGAGGAGGTGAGGAGCTGGGCTGAGAGGCACCTCGCCGGCGGTGGTGGCGGGCTGGTGAGGTACGCAAGTCTGGTGGCTGTGCCTGAGAAGCGGGATGTGGATGTGCTGATTCTCCTGGGCGGGTTCAGCCTGAGAAAGCTCATGGAGAAGCTGGATGATAAGTACCACAAGTTCAAGGAGTGCCTCACTCCAGGTGAGGGTGCAATTGAGCAGGGGAAGGTTGAAGAGGTGGAGAAGGAGCTGAGAAGGTACATCGCTGAGACCGAGAGGAGGATTGAGGCACTGGAGAGGCAGGAGACCCGGCTGGAGCGCTGGGGGTTCGGAGATGTTTGAGCTTGCTAACTCCAGCGCTAAGGACAGCAGGGGTGGCCGAGTGGCTAAGGCGGCAGACTCAAGATCTGCTGGGCGCAGGCCCGTCAAGGGTTCAAATCCCTTCCCCTGCATTTCAGGATGGTGAGCTGAGTGAAGGAGAAGGTAATGCCGGTGCCCATAGAGGAGGAGATGAAGCGCTCCTACATTGACTACGCCATGAGCGTTATCGTGGGCAGAGCTCTCCCAGACGTGCGCGACGGGCTCAAGCCGGTGCACCGGCGCATTCTCTATGCGATGTATGAGCTTGGCTTACTTCACAACCGTCCCTACAAGAAGAGCGCACGCATAGTGGGTGAGGTTCTTGGTAAGTACCATCCGCACGGCGACGCCGCAGTGTATGATGCCCTGGTCAGGATGGTGCAGGACTTTTCCATGCGCTATCCGCTGATTGACGGGCAGGGGAACTTTGGAAGCATAGATGGAGACGCCGCCGCGGCGATGCGATACACCGAGGCGAGGCTGGCTGAAATCGCCGAGGAGATGCTGGCTGACATAGAGAAGGAGACGGTTGATTTTGTGCCGAACTTTGATGATTCGCTCAAGGAGCCCAGCGTGCTCCCTGCGAAGCTTCCTAATCTTCTGATTAACGGCTCCTCAGGGATTGCGGTGGGTATGGCAACCAACATACCCCCGCACAACCTGGGCGAGGTGTGCGACGCCATAGCGATGATGATTGACAACCCCGACGCCACGCTGGAGGAGCTGATGCAGGTCATAAGGGGTCCGGACTTCCCCACTGGCGCCTGCATACTGGGCAGGAAGGGCATAGTGCAGGCGTACACCACAGGCAGGGGTACGCTGAAGCTCAGGGGGAAGGCGCACATTGAGGAGGGCAGGAAGGCTAAGATAGTCATAACCGAGATTCCGTACATGGTGAACAAGGCGAAGCTTATTGAGAGCATTGCCGAGCTGGTGAGGAACAAGAAGATTGAGGGCATCTCCGACATCAGGGATGAGAGCGACCGCGAGGGGATGCGCATAGTTGTTGAGCTCAGGAAGGGTGCCCAGGCGAAGGTGGTGCTGAACCAGCTCTACAAGCACACCCAGCTTGAGACAAGCTTCGGGGTGATTAACTTAGTGCTGGTGGATGGCGAGCCCAAGGTGCTCAGCCTGCAGGAGACCATCAGGGAGTTTATAAAGCACCGCACGCAGGTGGTGAGGCGCAGGAGTGAGTACGAGCTGAAGCAGGCGGAGAAGCGGGCGCACGTGCTTGAGGGGCTGCTGGTGGCGCTTAAGAACATAGATGAGGTTATAAAGATTATCAGGGGTTCGCCGGGGGTTAAGGAGGCTAAGGAGAGGCTTATGAGTAGGTTCTCGCTGACCGAGGTGCAGGCGCAGGCTATACTTGATATGCGTCTGCAGAAGCTGGCAAAGCTTGAGAGGGAGAAGCTCAGGAAGGAGCATGAGGAGCTCAAGAGGAGGATTGAGGAGCTGCGGGAGCTTCTCGGGAGCGAGGAGAAGATTCTTCAGGTGGTGAAGAGGGAGACGCTTGAGCTCAAGGAGAAGTACGGCGATGCCAGGAGAACAGAGATTTTAAGTGATGAGGGCGAGCTTGAGATGGAGGATTTGATTGCCAAGGAGGATATGGTGGTCACGATAACCCAGAATGGCTATATAAAGCGCCTGCCCGCCAGAACCTACCGCAACCAGCGCAGGGGTGGCAGGGGAATAGTGGGTGTTGAGGCTGGTGAGGACAGGGTGAGGGATGTGTATGTTGCCTCCTCCCACGACTACATGCTGTTCTTCTCAAGCTCGGGCAAGGTGTACTGGCGCAGGGTGTACGAGATACCTGAGGCGGGAAGGTACTCAAAGGGCAAGGCGATGGTGAACCTGCTCGGAGAGGCTGAGGGTGAGAGGATTACCGCAACTCTTGCGGTCAGCGAGTTCTGCGATGAGTGCTTCCTGGTGTTTGCAACCAGGCAGGGGAAGGTGAAGAAGACGCCGCTCAGCGCCTTCGGGAACCCCAGGAGGGCTGGAATAATTGCCATAACCCTTGCGGAGGGGGATGAGCTGGTGGAGGTGGAGATGGCGGAGCAGGGAGACGAGCTCATGCTTGCCACGAAGTTCGGCAAGGCTATCCGCTTCAGCGAGGGGGATGTCAGGGCAATGGGGCGCAACGCCATGGGGGTCACGGGAATAACCCTGCGCAGGGGGGATGAGGTTGTGGCGATGGAGGTGCTCAGGGGCGAGACGGTGCTCACCGTCACCGAGAATGGATACGGGAAGCGCACCTCGGTCAGCGAGTATCCGCTGCAGAGGCGCGGGGGCAAGGGCGTGATTAACATTCTGCCAACTCCCAGAAATGGCACCGTGGTGAGCATACTCTGCGTGGATGAGGAGGATGAGGTGGTGCTCACCAGCGCCAAGGGTGTGGTGATCCGCCTGAGGGTGAGCGAGGTGCCGGTGATGGGGCGGAGCACCCAGGGTGTGAGGCTGATGAGGCTGGAGGAGGATGACAGGGTGGTGGGGGTTGCAAAGGTGGTGGAGGATGATTCTGATGAAGGTGGAGGCGAGGCTGCACCATCCGCTTCAGCAGGCGCTGGGCGGAGAGAGGGTTGAGCTCAGGCTGGAGAGGAGGATGAGCCTGAGGGAGGCGCTCAGGCTGCTGTGCCAGAGGTATCCGGAGGCTGTTAACTACCTGTTTCAGGGTGGGAAGCTAAGGAGGGACCTGATATTCATGCTGAATGGCGTGGGCATAAACCACCTGCAGGCGGAGCGCACGGAGGTGGGGGATGAGGATGAGCTGGTGATAGTGCCGGCAATAGCGGGGGGCAAAGGTTTTAATAGAATGCGGGATAATCTAAACCGGGAATGCAGAGCGCCAGAGAAAGCTCCATGAGGCTCCTCAGGCTTGTGGCGAACTCTGAGAGGAGGAGCAGGATAGTTCTCATGCTTACCGAGAAGCCGAAAAGTCTTACTGAGCTTTCTGAGAGCCTGAGCTCAAGCCCTTCCAACGTTCTGCCGCAAATAAGAAAGCTGGAGGCTGCCGGGCTGGTGAGCTCCGAGAGGGGGCTGTACTCTCTTACGGAGTTCGGAAGGATGGTGGCTGAGCTTTTCTCCGGCTTTGTGGATGGCATGGAGGTGGTGGAGGAGCACAGAGCCTTCTGGGTGGAGCACGATACCTCTGGCATACCCGGGCACCTGCTCAGGAGGCTGCACGAGCTCAGCGGCGCAAGGGTTGTCACCAACCCGCCTGAGAGCGTGTACGACCCGCACAGGGAGTTTATTGAGAACGTGAGCAGCTCCAGGTGCATCTGCGGTATCTCGCCGGTGTACCACCCAGCCTACCCGACTATGTTTGCGGAGCTTGCGAGAGGTGGCAGGGAGATTGAGCTGATACTCAGCCACAGCGTGCTTGAGAAGGTGAGGGAGAACAACCCCAGGGAGCTTGAGGAGTACCTGGAGCAGCCAAACGCTAAGCTGTATGTGGTGAGGAATAGGCTCAGGGTTGCCATGGTGGTGACTGACAGATACTTCTCCCTCTCCCTCTACTTCAAGAACGGCATCTATGACACCGCCAGGGACCTGGTGGGGTTCTCGGAGAGCTCGCTGATGTGGGGCAGGGACCTGTTTGAGCACTATCTGCAGCAGGCGGAGAGGGTGGAGCC
>JAADFH010000014.1:0-994 GCA_013152995.1 Methanobacteriota archaeon | reverse complement strand
AGGTTCTCAAACTTCTCAACCATCTCGTAGCGCATGCTCGCATAGGGAGCGTCGCTTCCAGCTATCACCCTGCTGGCGCCCAGCCGGTCAACCGCCTCCACCACCTTCTCCGGCGGGGCTTTGACGGTGCCCAGGTACAGGTTGCTCCTGCCCTCGCATGCCTCAATTGCGCCCTCGCCGCGTATGTGGGCGAGGATCACCTGCGCCTCCGGCACCCTCTCAGCCACTCTGGCGATCTCCAGGTTTCCAGACTCCCGCTTGCCGTTGTCAAACACAACGGGTACGCCAAGCCTGGCAGCCAGGCGCAGAATCTCCTCCACCGCCGGGTGCGAGGGTGTGAACTTCTGGGCGGTGGGGTGAAGCTTGAAGCCCCGCAGCCCCAGCTCCTCAATGCATCGTGCAGCCTCCTGAAGCACGACGCTGCTGTTGGGGTCCAGCCTGGCGAAGCACACTATCCTCTCATGCCTGCGCTGCACCTCCGCCAGCCTGCGGTTTGAAGCGCTGAAGCACTCCCCAGCCCCGGAGTCGTTGAAGGGGAAAGCCACGGCACAGTCCACGCCAGCGCGCTCCATCCTCTCAAGCAGCTCCTGCTCACTCTGCGTTGCGCCGTCGCCCGCATCCGGTCCGCCCAGATGCACGTGGGAGTCTATCAGCATGCTCACTCCTCCTCCAGGTACTTCTTTACAATCTTTCTGATGCCGCGCCGCAGTATATCGGAGGCGGTGGAGATGCTTATGCCGAAGTGCTCGGCGACCTCCCTCACACCCGCCCCCTTGGGGATGTCAAAGTAGCCGGTGGCAAAGGCGTACTCCAGCACGTCCCTCTCCCGCTCCGTCAGCAGGCTTTCGGGGTCCTCAATCTCACCCACCCGCAGGAGCTCAAAGGAGTAGTTCTGGCTCTCAAGCAGGCGTGCGAGCTTGGCGAGGGAGGAGCGCTTAGCTGTAATAACCCACTCCACTCCATCTTCTGTGTGCTTTGCAGACTTTATGAAGCA
>JAADFH010000013.1 GCA_013152995.1 Methanobacteriota archaeon | reverse complement strand
CCTACCTCTCAAGCGCTATGCTGAGCACATCTCCGTCATGGAGCTCGTGCTCAAGCCCCACCTTCTGCCCCTGAAATCGCACGCTCTTCCCCCACACCCTGGCATGCCTGAACTTCCGCAGGAAATCCTTATGCAGCCTGCTGCACACATCTCTAACAGTCGCCCCCGGCGGAAGAATCATGGGCTCCTTCATGTCAGCCTCCTTCCCCGGAGGCTTCAGGTAGACCCGCATCAGCCCCAGCTCCGAAAATATGCGCTGCTTCAGCTCCTCAATACCCCAGCCAAGCTTTGCAGAGACCGGCAGAGCATCCCCCAGCCTCCTGAGAAGCTTCTCAGCCTCAGCCCTGCCAAGCATGTCCACCTTGTTCACCACCGTCAGCGCCCTGACATACACCCTGTTGCCCGCAAGAGCATCAATCAGCCTCTCAAGGCTCAGGTCCTCGTGAATCACGACCTCTGCATTGTGAATCCTGTACTCCGCAAGCACCGCCTTGATCGTCTCCTGGGTGAGCTCCCTCAGCTTGACCGTTGAGCTCACCCTTATCCCTCCCCTGTCCTTCTTCACTATCTTAAGCCTGGGCGGGGAGGTGTTCAGCCTTATGCCAGCCTCATACAGCTCCCTCACCACCGCATCCCGCTGCTCCGGCTCAAGCGCATCCACAACTAAGAGCACCAGGTCGGCGCTGCGCATCACCGACAGCACCTCCCTGCCTCTGCCCCTCCCCTTAGAGGCGCCCTCAATAATCCCGGGAAGATCAAGCACCTGGATTCTGGCACCGTTGTAGTGCATCATCCCCGGCACAACCTCAAGGGTGGTGAAGGCGTACTCTGCCACCTGGCTCTCCGCACCCGTGAGAGCGTTCAGCAGCGTTGACTTGCCCACGCTGGGAAAACCCGCCATGACAACGGTGGCATCACCCTCCTTCGGAACAGCATACCCCCTGCCACCTCCACCCCTGCGCTGCTCAGCCTCCTGGCGAAGTCTGGCAAGCTTGGCTTTCAGCCTGCCTATGTGGTGCTGCGTAGCCTTGTTGTAGGGAGTGCGCCTGAGCTCCTCCTCAATCTCCCGTATCCTCTCGGCAATGTCCACCTTAAAACCCCGCAGCCTTCCCGTTGGAAAAAGGTATGTGACGGGAAGGTGCATGCGTAAAGCCATGCGGGCGGAGGAGAAGCTTGAAGCGCTGCTGGAGTGGTTCAGAAGGTACAGGAGCGCCCTTGTTGCCTTCTCCGGCGGGGTTGACAGCGCGGTTGTGGCTGCAGCCGCAAAGCGTGCGCTCGGCAGCAGGGCGCTTGCGGTAACCGCCGACTCCAGCACCATGCCCAGGAGGGAGCTTGAGCTCGCCAGGAAGGTGGCGGCTGAGATAGGCATAAGGCACAGGGTTATACACGAGGACGAGCTTGAGGATGAGCGCTTTCGCATGAATCCTGAGAACAGGTGCTACTACTGCCGCTCAAAGCTCGCTGAAGCGCTGCGCAGGATTGCGGAGCAGGAGGGGTACGAGGTAATAGCAGATGGCGCCAACGCCAGCGACCTGGGGGAGCACCGTCCCGGGCTTCAGGCTCTCAGGGAGCACGGCATCAGGAGCCCGCTGCTGGAGCTGGGCATGAGCAAGCAGGAGGTGAGGGAGGTTGCCGCCCACCTGGGGCTCTCGGTGAGCACCAAGCCGCCAATGGCGTGCTTAGCCTCCAGGATACCCTACGGAGAGCCCATAACAGCGGAAAAGCTCAGGAAGGTTGAGCTTGCCGAGGAGTTTCTGTTTGAGCGCGGCTTCAGGAACGTCAGGGTGAGGCTCCACTCCAACGGCACCCTCGCCAGGATAGAGGTGGAGCAGGAGGAGCTTGCAAGGGTGCTGGAGCTCAGGGAAGAGCTCACCCAGCATCTGCGCAGCCTGGGCTTCAGGTACGTAGCCCTTGACCTGCTCGGTTATCGCCCGGGAAGCATGGACGAGGTGCTTGAGCCTTGAACCTCTTAGCCACCGCCAGGCGTGCCGGCAGAGAGCTCAGGCGGCGCATGCCGGAGTTTGCTGGAAGCAGGCAGATGGACCTGCTTGCGGAGAAGCTGGTGCTGGAGGTGCTGCAGGAGGCTGGCGAGTTCTTCGTGCTCACCGAGGAATCGGGGGCTGTGATGCTTGGGAATGAGCCAGAGCACATCGCGGTGGTTGACCCTGTGGACGGCAGCTACAACGCCATGCGAGGGGTGCCCTTCTACGCCCTCTCCATAGGCTTTGCAGACTACTCGCCGGAGGCGAGGCTGCTGGACGTGCACACAGGTTATGTGCTCAACCTGCACACGGGGGATGAGTTTGAGGCAGAAGCTGGGCGCGGCGCCAGGCTGAACCGCAGGCGAATAGCATGCAGGCGCACAGAGCTGGAGCGCTCCTGCATCGTCGCCTACTGCACCGGGAGCAGCCTGCCCAGGCTGGAGAAGCTGCTCTCCTCTGCAAAGCGGGTGCGCACCTTCGGCTCCGCCGCGCTTGAGCTGTGCCACCTGGCAAAGGGGGACTTTCAGGCGTTTGTGGACCTCAGGGGCTACCTGCGCAACGTTGACGTCGCAGCCTCCCTGAGGATTGTGCAGGAGGCTGGAGGAAGCGTGAGCGTGGACAGCGTGGGGCTGAGCAGGATTGAGAGGCTCAGCGTGCTCGCCTGCTGCAGCGGCATGGAGGAGGAGCTGAGGAGGCTACTCCAGCCCTGAGTACAGGTCCTCAACCTCCCTCTTCAGGCTCTCCCTCTCCCGCTTCTCTCGCCTCAGCCTCTGCTGCCACTCCGCAACCACATCGGGGTCTCCGCCCGCAAGCTTGCCGCTGAACTTCATTATGCGCACCAGCGCCGGCAGGCGTGTCATCAGCCCCAGCACCACCGCCTCGCCTGTGTTTAGCGAGCTGAGCTGCGCGAGGAGCTCATCGCTCAGCCGCTCGCTCGCCTGCTGCACATGCCTCTGGTCGCTGGGCTCAACTAAGCGCATTATTATTGCGTTGTTTGCCTGGCTCAGGGAGTTGGGGTCCAAGCTCTTGGGGCGCTGGCTCACCAGGCACAGCCCCACCCCGAACTTCCTGCCCTCCCTGGCTATGCGGTCTATCCAGTACTTGGACAGGGTTGAGCGGTACGCAGGGGCTAAGATGTGAGCCTCCTCAAGCACGCAGAAGGCGGGTGCAACCTCCCTGCGCTTGCGCTTGAGCAGCAGCTTCCTGAGCAGGTGGCTCACTATCACATCCGCATAATCCTCATCCACCTCCCCAAGGTCAACCACGTTCAGGGCTCCTGGGGCGAGGAGCTCCACCATCTCCGGAGCGTGCTCATCAAGAATCTCGCCGTACCTCTCCCTGAAGTCCTGGAGCTTGTTCATCACCCCCGACACCGAGTTCTTCTCCGCCGAGCTGAGCTCCTGGGAGGAGTAGACCTCCTCCAGGTAAGCCAGCATCTCATCTATCATGCTGCCCCCTGCGGAGAGCGCATGACGGTGAGCCTCCCTCAGGTACCTCTCCTGAATGTAAGCCTTGTCATCAATGTTCACCAGCCTCCTGAGCTCGGAGTAGAGCATGTACCTGGGGTTCAGCTTCGGCTGGATAACCCTCACCTCCCCAGAGAACTCCGCCCCCGCATACTCGGAGTGCATGTCAAACACCACGGGCATGCCCCCCAGCCTGAGCAGCCCGTCTATGAGCACGCTGACGGTGTTGCTCTTCCCGGCGCCGGTTATTGCAAGCACCGCCAGGTGGCGTGTGACCATGCGGTTGGCGTCAACGTAGACCTCAACCTCCGGATGGCTCAGCAGCGTGCCCAGCTTTATGTTGCCAGAGCTGAAGATTCTGCGCAGCGTCTCTGTATCAGCCCTGTACACCGGCGCCCCCGGCGGTGGCGGAAGCTTCACCATGCTCAGGCTCTCCGCCTCCCCGAGCAGCCTGAGCCTCGCACGTATGTACTGCTCCCCCGCACCCTCTATGCGCACTATCCGCTCAACCGTCTCCGCGGAGAGCAGCCTCTCGGGCAGGGAAGCGCTGCCCCTGCTCACCTCCTCCACAACCGCAAGAACCCTGAGACCGTCGTACTCAACGATAGCGTACTCGCCAACCTCAGGCGCTCGCTCAGCCACAATGCTCACATGCCTCGTGTCAGCCTCACCTATGCACAGCCCCAGCCTCTCACTCATCCCAGCACCTCTCTACCCGTTTTTTCGGTTACTCCTACAGCAGCCGCAATCATGCTCATGTGCCTCCCGGTGACAACAACCCTGCTGTGAGCCTTCCTGAGAGGGTAGGGGTAGCCCTCCACACACACCGAGTAGAGCACCCCCAGCAGCCTTCTAAGCTCAGCCTCCCCCGCCTCCCTGGGCAGCTCCACCCTGAGCACACTCCTGCCGGGCTCAAGCCTGGCGTAGAAGGTGGTGAACACCAGGCTCCTGAAGAGCTGCTCGTGCACCGGGAACCTGTGGTGCAGCAGCTTCTCACGCGGGCGGGAGTAGCCTGGAGCCGGGGAAAGCGCCTCGTAAACCGCCTGGTCGGGGATGCCCTTCAGAAGCGTGCTGTCTGTTGAGCTCTTGGAGATGAACACCAGCTTCTCAACACCCGCATGCTCCAGCAGCCTCTGGAGGGTCTGCAGGTAGGCTATGTACTCCAGGAGGAGGCGCTCCTCGTCGCTCTCCGCCTCCCCAGAGCCCTGCTCAGCCAGCTCCACCAGCCTCTCCGCCCTTGCTGCAGGGATGAAACGCCACCAGGTTCTGGGGGCGGAGAGTGCACTGTGCAGCGAGCCATCAAGCATCACCAGCTCCACATCCTCATGCACATCCAGCGCGCACTGCAGCTCCATCCTCGCCATGCGCAGCTCAAGAATCTCCCTGGCAAAGGCTGGTGGCAGGAGGTCCACCTCGGCACGGGGGTACTCCCTGAGCTCGCCGCCCAGGTGCGCGCAGGCGCAGGCGTTCACAGCGTAGAGCACGGCGCTCCTGTACTGGCAGTGGTTGAAGCTGCCGTCCACACCCGCGCAAGGCTCCTGCAGCGGCTCAGGCACAAAGCTGTTCCAGTTTGAGGCGTACCTCTCAATTTGCCCCCTCTCCGCCCACTCCGCAAACCTCCGCCTGAGCTCCTGACGCTTCAGAGCCAGCTCCTCATACACCTTCTCAAGCATCTTGCTCTGCCCTTAGCAGGTAGGTGTTCTCCCCCTCAGTGGGCAGCGGCTTCACCGTGCTGAAGGCTCTGCTGAGCTCCTCCGCAGGCAGCTGCTGCGCAGCCTGCAGCATCTCCTCCACCTGCAGGTACTCCTGCTCTATGAGCATCCTGCCAAGCCCAGCCATCGTCTGCAGAAAGTCCATCTCCACCACCCTGCCGCTTGCATACTGCTGCTCATCCCTCACATCACCGTGGTACTTCCTGGCTATTCCCAGCCTGAACTCGCGGCTCGCCAGGTCTGCGAACATGTAGGGCAGCCAGAGCGCCGCATGCTGCTGGATGAACTCCTTCTGCAGCTCCAGCAGGGCTAACGCAGCCTCACGCTCACCCCTCCGCCAGGCATCAATCTCATCCTCAATCAGGCGGTATATGAACTCCACCTCAAGCTTTGCCTCATCCGGCGGCAGGTTGCCACGCGACTTGTCCACCACGTAGCCCGCACGCCTGTACAGGTTTTTCACCTCAGCCGTGAGGTCGCCCATTATCTGCTTCTCGCTCCTGTACACCGACTCGTGGGCTGAGAGGTAGGGCATCAGGTCATCGTCAAAGATTGTGAAGCGCTCAGCCTCAAGCTCGCGCTGCAGCTTCTCCGCACGCATGTGCTCAAACTCCTGCCTCACCCTCTCAAGCTGCTCAAGGTGCCTATCCACCTCCGCCTCCCCGAGAAGCCTGCCCATACTTTCCCTGAGCTTTCTTGCGAACTCACCGCTCTGGAACTCCCTCACCAGATTCATTGACACCTCGGTGAGGCACCTGAAGACCTGGAACCAGGCGTCTCGCCTGGCGATGCTGAGCTCCGCATAGCTCTCCGCACCGTGCACCTTTACCGGGGTGCGGAGCTCCGGTTTGTACTTCCTCACCAGCACCGCCCACTGCTTCCTGTCCCTGACATTCATGGACTGTATCCAGAAGAGGTAGGGGTACTTCTTGAGCAGGTTCTTCCAGTCCTTGGCAAGCTCCGGGTCTATGAACCACTTCACGTACCTGTTCTCCTCAAACACCCTGGCTGAAGAACTCTCCGGCAAGCTGGACACCTCTACTCTGACACTAATGAAAACAATTGAAAATAAAACTGTAGGACCGCGCTACTCAGAGCGCGGAAGCGGAAAGTCCTCGGTGGGCAGGGCATAGAACACGCTGCCCACCCTGTGGATTCTCCTGTTCTTGGCTTTCTGCTCTATGAGCTTCTTCACATCCCTGTAGTAGCCGAAGGTCATGGCTTCGGTGGAGCACTTGGTGGCACAGGCGCTCCAGAGCCCCGAGTAGGTTATGCTCTCGGGCTCCTCCCTGGCTTCCGCCAGCTTCCTTCCTGAAAGCGGCTCGCCATTCTCGTCCACCAGCCTGCCCTTGTTGTCCCTCTTTATGTTCCCCACCTCGTCAGCCACAGGCAGGCGAACGTGCATCCCGTGGTCATAGGAGTAGCGGTATATCTTGCGCAGCTCCTCCTTCGTGTAGGTTCTGCGGTAGTCAACCCGCTGCATGCAGAAGTTGCACTTTATCACCCTGCCGGTGCGGGAGTCGTACTGGGGTGCACCGAAGGGGCAAGCCTGCATGCAGCGCTTGCAGCCTATACACTTCTCGCTGTCCACAAACACAATACCGTCCTTGGAGCGCTTCTGCATCGCTCCCGTGGGACAGGATTCAACGCAGGCTGCGGGTGAGCAGTGGAAGCAGGGCATGGGTATATAGAGCGTCCTTATTCTACCTTTGATCTCCCTGGGTCCGACCTGTATCACCCTTATCAGCCTGGGACCCATCTCAAGCTCGTGCTCCAGCTTGCAGGAGGTCTCACATGAGAAGCAGCCTATGCAGCGCTTCAGGTCTATGAGCATTACCACATCGCCATCCCTGGGCTCCCTGAGCTCCACCTCATCCCTGAAGGGCTCAGCTATCTGAACCTGCATGACTCAATCCTCCTGAGGGGCTAATCCTC
>JAADFH010000012.1:502-7678 GCA_013152995.1 Methanobacteriota archaeon | reverse complement strand
GGTGCCGCGGGGCTCATGGTGGCGCTTCCTGCGCTTAAGCTGAGGGAGGACTACTTAGCTATAGCCACCATAGCCTTTGGCGAAATAATACGCCTCATCCTGCTGAACGAGCGCTGGCTCACCAACGGACCCATAGGTCTCAGGGGGATTCCCCAGCCCCTCAGGGAGGCGGTGCAGGAGTACCAGCTCTTCTACCTCGCCCTGACAGCGGCTTTCCTGCTCTGCATCGCCGCCTTCATGCAGATGCTCACCTGGTCGCCCTTCGGGAGGGTGCTGCGAGCCATACGGGAGGATGAGCTGGTCGCTCAGGCTCTCGGAAAGCACACCTTCAGCTTCAAAGCCAGGGCATTCGCCCTGGGCTCTGCGCTTGCCGGCGTGGCGGGTGCACTCTTCGCACACTACCTGAGCTTCATAAGTCCCGACATGTTCATGCCCGCTGTAACCTTTGCGGTGTGGACGATGATAGTGGTGGGTGGCAGGGGGAGCGTGCCTGGGGCGATTGCAGGTGCTGCGGTGGTGGTGCTGCTGGAGCGCGGCACGCGGCTGCTCAAGGACTACACCGCCCTGCCGGTTGAGCCTTCAAACCTCAGGATGGTGCTGCTCGGACTGCTGCTCATTATTTTTCTGATGTACCGTCCTCAGGGGATAATCAGGGAGAAGAGGTACGAGGTGGATTAGGTGCTTCTAACTACCGAGGGGCTGGGAAAGAGCTTCGGAGGTGTTGAGGCGCTCAGGGATGTGAGCATTGAGGTGAGGAGGGGCAGGGTGACCGCACTGATAGGTCCGAATGGCTCCGGCAAGAGCACCCTGATAAACGTCATCTCCGGCATATACCCGCCTGACAGGGGCAGGGTGGTTTTTGAGGGCAGGGATATAACCGGGATGCCGCCGCACGCGGTTGCTGAGCTGGGGATAGTGAGAACCTTCCAGGTGCCCAGGGTGTTCAGGGGGATGAGCGTGATTGAGAACATGCTCGTGGCGGCTAAGGGTGAGGGGCTGGAGGGGGTGCTGAGCCCCTTCCTGCGCAGGGGTGCGGTGGCTCAGCATGAGCGGCGCTGCCTGCGCAGAGCGCGGGAGATTCTTGAGTTCTTGGAGATTGACCACATGAGGAACGAGTACGCCGGCAGCCTCTCCGGCGGACAGCAGAAGCTCCTCGCCCTTGCGAGGGCTCTCATGGCTGAGCCCAGGATGCTGCTGCTTGATGAGCCCGTGGCTGGGGTTGCGCCCGCGCTGGCGAGGAAGATATTTGAGAAGATACTGGAGCTGAGGAGCAGGCTGGGATTTCTGATAGTTGAGCACAACATGGACGTGCTTCTGGATTTTGCAGACCACGTTTATGTTCTCCACAGGGGGGAGATAGTGGCTGAGGGCACGCCAGAGGAGGTGCTGAGCTCAAGGCAGGTGCTGGAGGTGTACTTCGGTGAGTAGCGCTGTGCTGGAGGCTGAGGGCATAAGCGCCGGCTATGCCGGGCTCAGGGTGGTGGATGGTGTGAGCGTGAGGGTGCACGAGGGCGAGGTTGTGGTGGTGCTCGGACCTAATGGCTCCGGCAAGAGCACGCTGCTTAAGGCTATCTTCGGGCTGCTGCCGCTGATGGAGGGCAGGCTCAGGGTCATGGGCAGGTGGGTTGAGAAGCCCGAGCCCGAGAGGCTGGTCAGGATGGGTGTGGGCTACGTACCCCAGGTTGACAACATCTTCCCGAGCCTGACGGTGAGGGAGAACCTGGAGATGGGGGGCTTTGCAGCAGGCAACGGGGAGGTGGAGGAGGTGCTTGAGCTCTTTCCGGAGCTGCGGGAGAAGCTTCACCTGCATGCCATAAACCTGAGCGGCGGGGAGAGGCAGATGCTTGCGCTTGCGAGGGCTCTCATGCCCAAGCCCAGGATACTGCTGCTTGATGAGCCGAGCGCGGGGCTTGCGCCGGCGATGGTGGGGCGGATTATGGGCAAGATTGAGGAGGTGCGCAGGGCTGGTGTGGCGGTGCTGCTGGTTGAGCAGAATGTGAGGAGCGCATTGCAGATTGCAACCAGGGGGTGTATAATGGCTGGCGGGAGGAAGGTGTTTGAGGGAACGCCAGCAGAGATTCTGAGCCACAGGGATATGGCGAGGATATACTTCGGCAGGAGGGAAGCGTAGGGCGTAGCGCAAAGGCGGGCGATAGGTTTATATTCCACGCCGCATGCCGTGAGAGCATGCTGCGTGCTGTTGCAATAGGGGTGGTGTGCGCACTTCTGGGGTCTGTGGGGCAGATAATGCTGAAGATTGCGTCAGATTCTGTCAGGTTTACTGCTCCAGCCAGCCTGGTTAACAAGTACCTGATTGTGGGGCTTACTCTTTATGGAGCTGCCACTCTGCTCTACATCTATGCACTCAGGGGTGTGAGCGTGTCTGTTCTTTATCCTGTGATTTCCCTGAGCTACGTTTTTGTGCTGTTTCTTGGTGTGGCGGTGCTTAAGGAGAGGGCGTTCTACTGGAATTATGCGGGTGCTTTCCTTGTGGTGCTGGGCGTGGCGCTTATAATGAAGAGGTAGCGGGCACCCCAAGGGATATAAGCCTGAGCGCTGAATCTACCTCATGCATCTCAGCGAGGTGCTCCTGCAGACGCTGGGTATAAGGCAGGAGGAGCAGGTGCTACTGGTGACAGACACGGGCATGGTTGAGGTGGCTGCCATGCTGCGGGGGGCTCTGGAGGAGCTGAGCGGTGAGGTTGTGGTGGTTGAGATGAGTCCCCGCAGGGTGCACGGGGAGGAGCCTCCTGCCTGCGTGGCTGCAGCCATGGCTTCCGCTGACGTCGTGGTTGCCGCAACCAGCAGGTCGCTGAGCCACACCTCCGCCAGGAAGCGAGCCTGCGAGGCTGGGGCGAGGGTGGCGAGCATGCCTGGTATTACGCCCGAGATGCTGCGCTCCGGTGCCATGCTTGCGGACTACTCGCAGGTCAGGGAGCTCGCGGAGCGGGTTGCGGAGGTGCTGAGCAGGGGGGAGAGGATAAGGATTAGGAGCCCCTCGGGCACGGACTTTGAGGCGAGCATAGCGGGGAGGAAGGGGATGGCAGACACGGGCATGATTCACCGCCCCGGAGACTTTGGCAATCTTCCGGCTGGCGAGGGCTTTATAGCGCCTGTGGAGGAGAGCTGCAGCGGTGTTGTTGCCTTTGATTGCTCCTTCTCTGGCATCGGGGTGCTTGAGGAGCCGCTGGTGCTCAGGGTTGAGAGGGGGAGGCTGCTGAATCCGCCTGCCGCCTTAGAGGAGGCTTTCAGGAGCGAGAGCTCGCGCTGGGTGGCTGAGATTGGCATAGGCACGAATCCGAGTGCTGTGCTCAGGGGGAACGTGCTGGAGGATGAGAAGGTCCTCGGCACGGTGCATGTTGCCTTCGGAGACAACCATACCTTCGGGGGCAGGGTGGAGGCGGAGGTGCACCTGGATGGTGTGCTCTCCGCTCCTGACGTGTGGGTGGACGGGGAAAAGCTGGTGGAGGAGGGCAGGCTGTGCTTCCAGTGATGCTCAACCTGAGGAACAGAAGGGTGGTGGTGTTCGGCGGCGGCAGGGTGGCTGAGCGCAGGGTGGCAAAGCTGCTGCAGGCGGGTGCGGAGGTGAGGGTGGTGAGCAGGAGCTTCACGCGTGCGCTGCAGAGGCTTGCGGCACTGCCTGAGCTGACGCTGGTGAGGCAGGAGCTCACCCCCGAGGTGGCGGAGGAGCATGCGAGGGATGCGGTGCTGGTGTTCGTCGCCACAAGCGACGGGGAGCTGAATGAGGCAATAGCGGAGAGGTGCTGCAGGCTGGGGAGGCTGGTGAACCGCGCTGATGCGGTGGCAGACTTTGTGATGCCGGCAAGCTTCAGCGTGGGTGACGTGGTTGTGGCTGTGGCTACCGGGGGCAGGAGCCCGGAGGTGGCGAAAATGATAAAGAGGAGGCTGATGAAGGCAGTTGCACAGGAGGATATTCTGTTGGTAGAATTGCAGGAGAGACTTAGAGGCGAGCTCAGAAGGCTAATCGCAACACCTGAGGAGCGAAGGCGTGTGCTGCGCAGGGTTGCAAGGGACCAGGATGTGCTGAGGATGCTGAAGGAGGGCGACACCGAGGGAGCTCTGAAGCTTGCCATGAAGCTGGTGGAGGCTGAGCATGCACACGGTTAACATAAGGGTTACTCACAGACGGGCGGATGTGGAGACTCTTGAGACTTTTGCGTTCCCTGACGTGGAGAAGGCGCTCAGGGATATACACAGCCTGCCCCACGTGGAGGAGTGCGTGATTATCCAGACCTGCAACAGGGTGGAGATATTTGCAGCTTCCGGGGATGTGAAGGCGGCGAGGCACCACATAGTGGACTACATCATGGAGGATGTGCTCTCCAGGATGCGCAGGCGCAGCGGAATCTCGGAGCAGGAGTGCGTGCCCCCTGAGCTGCTTGCCAACAAGATAATAAAGTTCTCCTCAAAGCTGCACGATGTGATGGAGGTGGAGTACCACACGCCTGCCCTGCGCCACCTGCTGCGCCTCGCCTCGGGCGTGGAGTCAATGATTGTGGGGGAGGACCAGATTCTGGGGCAGGTGAGGGATGCCTACAACCTTGCAAAGAGGGCTGGCACGGTGGGGCAGTTTTTTGATAAGATCTTCACGAAGGCGCTGCATGTGGGGCAGCTGGTGAGGAGTACCACGGGCATAAACAAGGGTGCTGTCTCCATAGGGAGCGCCGCTGTTGAGCTCGCCGAGGAGGTGCTGGGAAGCCTGCAGGGGAGAGTGGTGCTGCTGATAGGCGCGGGGGAGATGGGGAAGCTTGTCTCCAAGGCGCTGGTGAGCCACCACCCGGGAGAGGTGCTTGTTGCCAACCGCACCGAGAGCAGGGCGGTGAGGCTTGCGGAGGAGCTGGGTGGAAGGGCGGTGAGGTTTTCGGAGATTCCCCAGGCAATCGCCAGGAGCGACTTGGTTATAACAGCAACCAGCTCTTCGGAGCCGATACTCACCAGGGAGATGCTGGAGGGCAGGAAGGGGGAGATGGTTATTATTGATGTTGCGATACCCAGGAATGTCAGCCTGGATGTTGGCACCCTGCCCGGGGTGAGGCTGTTCAACATAGATGACCTGCGTGAGGTGGCGGAGAGGAACAGGAAGGCGAGGGAGAGGGAGATTGAGAGGGTGGAGGAGATAATTGACAGGGAGCTGGGGCTGCTTATCAAGCATCTGTACAGGATTGATGTTGAGGATATTGTGAGCGAGCTGTTCAGGGAGGCGGAGAGGATGAGGAGGAGGGAGGTGGAGAGGGCGCTGAGGATGCTGGGGAATGGTGTGGATGAGAGGAAGCGGAGGGTGATTGAGGACCTGAGCAGGGTGCTGGTGAAGCGCATAACCTCCCCGATAGCCGAGAACCTGAGGAGGGCTGCGGAGATGGGGGACCAGGAGGCGGTGAGGGTGGCTGAGAAGCTTCTGGTGAGAGGCGATGAGGATGTTCCCGAGGGTGAGGCTGAGAAGGCTGAGGAGAACTGAAAGGCTCAGGGAGATGGTGGCTGAGACCTCGCTCAGTGTCAGCGACCTTATCTACCCCGTGTTTGTGGATGAGGGTATTGAGCGCAGGGTGCCCATCAGGAGCATGCCGGGGCAGAGCAGGCTGCCGGTGAGCGAGCTGCGCAGTCTTGCCGAGGAGCTGGTTTCCTTAGGCATACCCGCGGTTATACTCTTCGGAATTCCAGCAAAGAAGGATGCTGAGGGCAGGGAGAGCGCAAGGGGGGATGGCGTGGTGCAGCGGGCGGTGAGGGAGCTGAAGCGCAGTGCTGGAGATGAGCTGGTGGTTATAACGGATGTCTGCCTGTGCGAGTACACCACCCACGGGCACTGCGGCGTTGTTGAGGGCGGTGAGGTGCTGAATGACCCCACGCTGGAGATTCTTGCGAGGCAGGCTGTGAGCCACGCTGAGGCAGGGGCTGATGTTGTGGCTCCGAGCGATATGATGGATGGCAGGGTGGGGGCGATCAGGCAGGCGCTGGATGATGCGGGGTTTGAGAGGGTGGCGATAATGAGCTACTCTGCAAAGTATGCCTCAAGCTTCTACTCGCCCTTCAGGGACGCCGCGAAGAGTGCACCCGCCTTCGGGGACAGGAGGAGCTATCAGATGGATTTCAGGAACGCAAGGGAGGCGCTGAGGGAGGTGGAGCAGGATGTTGCGGAGGGTGCGGATATTGTGATGGTTAAGCCCGCGCTGGCTTATCTGGATGTCATAGCCAGGGTGAGGGAGAGGTTCTCCCTGCCTGTGGCTGCCTACAATGTGAGCGGGGAGTACGCGATGGTGAAGGCTGCTTCTGCAGCGGGCTACATAGATGAGCGAAGCATGGTGCTTGAGGTGCTCACCGCCATAAAGCGGGCGGGTGCTGATCTGATTCTCACCTACCATGCTCTTGATGCTGCGAGATGGCTTGAGGAGGTGCGGTGATGCGCTCAAGGGAGCTTTTTGAGGAGGCGAAGCGCTACTTAGTTGGCGGGGTTAACTCGCCCGTGCGTGCGATGAAGCCCTACCCCTTCTTTACGGCACGTGCAAGCGGTTCCAGGCTGTGGGATGTGGATGGTAACTGCTACATTGACTACTGCTTAGCCTACGGTCCGCTCATACTGGGGCACGCTCACCCTGAGGTTGTGGCTGCGGTGAGGGAGCAGGCGGAGCTCGGCACCGCCTACGGCACACCCACGGAGCTTGAGCTGGAGTTTGCGAAGCTCATCGTCAGAGCTGTGCCGTGCGCGGAGATGGTTCGCTTCGTGAACACGGGCACTGAGGCGACGATGGCGGCGATACGCTTGGCGAGGGGGGCTACAGGAAGGCTGAAGGTGCTGAAGTTTGAGGGTGGCTTCCACGGTGCGCACGACTGCGTGCTGGTTAAGGCGGGGAGCGGCGCAACCACGCACGGGGTTCCTACCTCTGCCGGAGTGCCCGAGGACGCCACGAGGCACACGCTTCTCGCGGGCTTTAATGACGCTCATGGGGTGGAGGAGGTGTTCAGGAGGCACGGGGAGGAGATTGCGTGCGTGATTGTTGAGCCCGTGATGGGGAATGCGGGATGCATACTGCCCGAGGATGGCTTCCTGAAGTTTTTGCGGGAGATTACCCTGGAGTACGGCGCCCTCCTCGTGTTTGATGAGGTTATCACGGGCTTCAGGCTGAGCTTTGGAGGTGCGCAGGAGTACTACGGGGTTACTCC
>JAADFH010000012.1:0-395 GCA_013152995.1 Methanobacteriota archaeon | reverse complement strand
ACCTTCAACGGGAATCCTATGAGCGTGCGCGCGGGCATGGCAGCGCTCGGGGTGCTGGAGAGGGAGAAGCCGTATGCGGAGCTTGAGAGGCTTGCGGGAGAGCTGGGGAGGGGTCTGGAGCAGGTGTGCGAGGATGCGGGCGCTGAGGTGAGGGTTTACGGGGTTGCCTCAATGCTGCAGCTCTACTTCACCTCGCAGGAGGTCAGGGACTACCGCACGGCGCTGCAGGCGGATGCGGAGCTCTTCCTGCGATACCAGCGCGGGATGCTTGCGAGGGGGGTTTTCTTAGCGCCCTCGCAGTACGAGAGCTGTTTCCTGAGCACCGCGCACACCGCGGAGGACGTGGAGCAGACGCTGGAGAAGGCTTCGGAGGCTGTGCGGGAGGCGCTCAGGGG
>JAADFH010000011.1:1361-12947 GCA_013152995.1 Methanobacteriota archaeon | reverse complement strand
GGCATCAAGCTTCATGCTGCCCGTGCTCAGAAGGCTGCAGCCGCTGAAGAGGATGAGCAGAAGCAGCAGCGCACGCATGTGTATCGCTTGCCTCAGGTGCATATAAATAGGTTGTGTATGTTCTGTTGCAAGCCTGCCTGGTGCGGGTGAAAGCTGCGGAAAAAGTAAAGAATAGGGGGGCTCTCAGATGAACAGCGTTACGTCTGCATCACCCGCTATCTCTAAGAAGCCCGCTGCACCTATGCAGGCGTCAACCATCAGGTCTTCCTCTTTGATGCCCATCACATCTATGGTCATCTGACACCCGTAGAACTTCACCCCCACCTCCCTGCACACCTCTATGAGCTCGGGGATGCTCGGCACCTTCTTGTCTGCCATCATCTTCTTCATCATGGCGGTAGCCATTGCTGTCATGCCGGGCAGCATGCCTATGATGTTCGGCACGGGCATGGGCATCGCTGGATTGGCGATGGGTGCCACCTTGAGCGACCTGTACTTCTTTTTGTTCACTATGTCCAGCCCGTAGAAGGTGAAGAACAGGTGCGCCTCCCAGCCCATGCTGGCAGCGGTGCTGGCGAGTATCAGCGGCGGATAGGCGGAGTCAAGGGTGCCCTTGCTGACTATTATGCACAGCTTTTTCTGTTTCTCGCTCATTCCTTACCCCCCGGCTTTCTGATGTAGAACACGTACTTGCCTCCCTCTTCCTCAACGCCCAGGAGCTCAAAGCCGCTGTTCTTTGCCCACGCTGGTATGTCGCTCTTTGCGCCCCTGTCGGTGGCTATCACCTTCAGCACCTTGCCGGGCTCAAGGCTCTCGGCTGCCTTCCTGGTCTTGAGCACAGGCATCGGGCATACCATGCCCGAGGTGTCCAGAACTTCATCCGCCTTCATGTTCTCCCTCCTGACTTTTTTACTTAATTCTGAGTAAATTTTATATATAAAGCTTTCGGATGTTTCATACATGGTGGTGGACAGAAGGCTGGTGGAGCTGCTCAGGCGGCTGGGGCTGAGCGAGTACGAGGCGAGAACCTACTTAGCGCTTGTGCAGAGGGGCAGTGCAACGGTGCGCGAAATCAGGGAGCTTGCGGGGATACCCTACGCCAGGGAGTACGACGTGCTTGAGAGTCTGGAGCGCCGCGGGTACGTGCTTGCACAGCCCGGCAGACCGCGGCGATACCTTGCGGTGGCGCCTCAGGAGGTGCTTGAGCGCGAGCTTGAGAGCATACGCCGTGCGGTTGAGGAGCTCTCCTCTGCCCTGAGCAGACTTTACTCGGCGGCGCCTGATGGTGAGAGTCTCCACGAGGCGGTGTGGGTGATTCGGGGCAGGCAGAACATAGTTGAGAGGTGCAGGAGCATGGTCAACACCGCCGAGGCGGAGGTGCTGCTCATGGGCAGCAATCCCGTGGCGTGCACGGAGCTCGTAGAGGCGCTGGGACGTGCTGCAACGCGGGGCGTGCGCATAAGGGCGCTGGGCGACTTCAGCCCCGAGGCGAGGCGCATGCTTGAGGAGGCTGGTGTGGAGCACAGGCGCTACACCCACGAGCACTCCTGCTTCCTGCTCGTAGACCAGCGCGAGCTCATACTCTCCGCAGGCGACCCGCTTCAGGAGGAGTCTGCGATATACAACCGCAGCCGGGCATGCATAAAGCTCTACAGAAGCTACTTTGAGCACGTCTGGGAGGAAAAGGTTTAATACTCCCGCTGCCAACACGCGCAGTATGGAGAGGATAAGCATCTCCCTCCCTGAGAAGCTGCTGCGTGAGTTTGACAGGGTGCTCAGGGAGAAGGGCTACGTGTCCAGGAGCGAGGGCATAAGGGATGCGATAAGGAGCTACATAATAGAGCACAGCCACATCTCAAATCTGCCTGCTGAGATAGCAGGTACGGTGTCGGTGATATACGACCACGAGAAGGGCGAGCTGCTTGAGAGGCTCACCCACACCCAGCACGAGTTTTCTGAGATTATCCAGAGCACCCTTCACCTGCACCTTGACAGGAGGAACTGCATGGAGGTTATCGTGGTCAGGGGCAGCGGAAGCAGGGTGAGGGAGTTTGTTGACAGGATAAGGACGATAAAGGGTGTCAAGTTCGCAAAGCTCACAACCAGCGTACCAGAGGTGCTCAGCTGAGGATGCACGCGGTAGTGGTAGAGGAGCTGTGCAGGAGCTTTGGCAGCCAGCAGGCGCTGCGGGATGTGAGCTTCAGCGTGCGCAGGGGGGAGAGGTTTGCTGTGCTCGGGGCGAATGGCGCGGGCAAGAGCACGCTGCTCAGGATAATCGCGGGATTGCTCAGGCAGGACTCCGGCAGGGTGCAGGTAGCGGGGGTGGATGTGGCTTCAGAACCCCTGGAGGCGAAGCGCAGAACAGGCATGGTTGCCCACGACCCCTGGCTGTATCCCGAGCTGACAGCCGAGGAGAATCTGCGCTTCTACGCCGGCGTGTACGGCGTGCCAATGAGCAGGGTGAAGGAGCTGCTGGAGGAGGTGGGGCTTGCAAGGTATGCGCACATGCAGGTGTCAGCCTTCTCTAAGGGAATGAAGCAGAGGCTGAGCATAGCCAGAGCGCTGCTGCACGAGCCGCAGGTTCTGCTGCTGGATGAGCCCTCCTCTGGTCTTGATGCCTCTGGCAGGGCGTGGCTCAGGGCGAAGCTTGAGGAGTTCTCCCGCAGGGGTACGGCGATGCTCATAGCCACCCACCACCCCTCTGAGGCGATGAGCTGTGCCAGGGGGATACTGCTGGAGGCTGGCAGGGTGGCTGCCAGCGGCTCTCCTGAGGCGCTTCTGTCTGTGGCTGCGGGGGAGGGAGAATGAATCCTAAGGTGGTGCTCTGGATAGCCCGCAAGGACCTCATGGTTGAGCTGAGGAGCAGGCACACCCTCAGCTTCATGCTGCTCTTCTCCTCGCTCTCGGTGGTGTTCTTTGCCAGAATAGCGGGCGGCTACGTGGGGCTCGCCCCAGGCATTGCCCCTGGCTACCTGTGGCTGGTGTTCCTGTTCACCGGGATGCTGGGCATGGGCAGGGCGTTCCTGCGCGAGAAGGAGGCGGGCACCTTAGATGCGCTCAGGGCGATGCCCGTTAGCGCCGCCGAGATACTCGCTGGAAAGGCGCTGTACAACTTCCTCCTGCTATTCGGTGTGCAGTGCGTGGTGTTCCCCCTGTTTCTGGTCTTCATGGACCTTCCTGTGAGGGGCAGCCTATCGCTAGCATTTGCGGTGCTGACCCTGAGCAACCTGAGCTTCGTGGTGCTCAGCTCTGCGGTGTCAACGCTGGTGCTTGGGGCGAGGGCAAGGGAGGTGCTCCTGCCGGTGCTGCTCATGCCCCTCCTGTTCCCGCTGCTGGTGCTCTCGGTCTCGGCTCTGAACCGTGTGCTGAGCGAGGGCGCGGGAGTGCTGGACATAGAGAGCGAGCTCAGGCTGCTCTTCGCCTACACCGGCGTGAGCTCAGTTATCGCGCTTCTCACCTCTGAGGCGGCTCTTCAGGAGTAGCCTGCAGAAGGAGCACAGCTCGCCTGCAGACGGAAAGCCGCAGCTCCTGCACTCCCGCTTGGCAGGCTTTTCGCTCCTGAAGATTCTGCGGTGCTTCAGGAACTGGGTGTAGAAGTAGAGCTTGGTGCCGGGGGAGTGCTCCTCTATCCTGTTGAGCGCCTCCTTCAGTGCTATGCTGGTGGCGCCTGCGGAGAAGGGGCACTCCAGCTCGCTCACGTAGTCTATTCCCCTCACCAGGGCGTAGGTGGCGGTTTCCTTCTCGGTGAGCAGGCACAGCGGCTTGACCTTTGGTCTGAGCTTCTCGTGCCAGGCTTCTACCCTGGGTGCCTGCCTCGCCGCAAGCTCGGTGTTCCAGCGCAGCAGGTTTGAGAGCAGCACACTCGCCTCATCATCCAGGTTGTGCCCTGTGGCGAGCACGTGGTAGCCACCCTCAAGCGCCACGCGGTTCATCACGTGCCTCTTCACTATGCCGCAGACGCTGCACACCTCCCTTGAGCCCCTGCGCAGCTCCGGCATGCTCAAGCCGTACTCCTCCTGCACGCTGAAAACTCTGAGCTCAAGCCCCCTCTGCTCAGCAAACCTCTCAGCCTTCTCCCGCGAGATGCGGGAGTAGTCCTGCCTGCGTATGCCCAGGTCTATGTAGAGACCGTCCGCACGGTAGCCGAGCTCTGTGAGCGCATCCCAGAGCGCCAGCGAGTCCTTGCCCCCCGAGACCGCCACCAGCACCCTTGAGCTTCTGCGCATCAGCGAGTACCGCCTGATTGCCCGCTCCACCACCTCCAAGAAGCGCTCCACGAAGTGCTCCTCGCACAGCGCCAAGCGGTGCGCCCTGAGGTTTATGACCGCCTGCTCCCTGCACCTGCTGCACCGCATCTAACCACCCGATATCGCGGATATGAGCTCAAGCGTTTCGCCATCACGCAGCCTGTAGTCCTCGGTCACGAGCTTTGTTCCCACCCTGGCTATTACCCCCTCTCTGCTGAGCCCCATCATCGCAAGCACGTCTTCCACCTTTGTTCCTGCCTCAACCTCCAGGGTTTTTCCGCGGAATTTCACTACAGCAGGCATGAAACAAGCATGGCAGGCTGGCTTTAAAATCCTTTTCTTTGTTACGCACCGCCCAATGCTGGGGTAGCTTGATGAAGGTGGGCATAGTAGGCGGAGCAGGCAGGGTGGGCTCAACGGTGTGCTACACCCTGGTGCTCCTCAGGCAGGCGGATGAGGTGTACCTTCTTGATATGAACGCCGAGAGGGCTAAGGGGGAGGCTATGGATGTGATGCACACCCTCTCTGCGGTTGAGAGCGATGCCGAGGTGCACGGGGGTTCGGACTACAGCGGGCTGGAGGGGTGCGACCTGGTGATTGTCACCGCAGGTGCGCCCAGGAAGCCCGGGATGAGCAGACTGGAGCTGCGGGGGATAAACAGGAGCATAGTGTGCGAGATAGCCGAGAGGGTTGCCAGGCATGCTCCGGAGAGCATGCTCTTCATAGTCACCAACCCCGTTGACGTTCTCACCTACCATGCCTGGAAGGCTTCGGGCTTCCCCAGCGAGCGGGTTTTCGGGCTGGGCACCTACCTGGACACCGTGCGGCTGCGCAGCATGCTCAGGAAGGAGCTCGGCGTGGGCTACCAGGAGGAGGCGTACATCTTCGGAGAGCACGGCGATAGCATGTTCCCGGTCTTCAGGCTCTCCAGCAGCTACCCGCGCCAGAGGCTCATGCAGGTCTACGAGGAGGTGCGCACCTCGGCTATGAAGGTGATCTCCAGCAAGGGTGGCACCTGGTTTGCACCCGCCCTTGCCATAGCGAAGGTGGTGGAGGCGCTGGGGAGTGGAGGTAAGTGCACCCTCTCCACCTACCTTGAGGAGCACGGGATATACCTGGGCTACCTGGCTGAGGTTTCAATGCGGGGTGTGAGAAGGGCTGAGTTTGAGCTCACGCAGGAGGAGCAGGAGATGCTGCAGCGCTCTGCTCAGGTGGTGGGCAGGGCTATAGAGGAGTGAAGTACTCCCTCTCCACCTCCAGCACCTGCTCCGGCGTCTCCGCCTGCATGTAGTCCCTGAGAAGCTCCCTGTTGAGTGTGATGAAGCTCTCGCCCCAGGAGAACTTGGAGAGCAGCCTGTGCGCTTCATCTGCTCTGCCGAGTATGTACAGCGCCGCTGCAAGCGCCTCAACGGTGCTCAGCTTTGCGGGCTTGCCGTAGTTCACGGGATTCCCGGGCACCAGCAGGGGCAGCCTTCTGCTCCTCAGCCCTCTCAGCCTGCTGAACACCTCCGTAGCGTGCTTCCAGGAGCAGTCCAGCGCCACCAGCGCCGGTGAGTCTGAGTCAAGCCTGCTCAGAGGCACGGAGGAGAAGGGGTTGAGCAGCGTGCCACGCCTTGGTAAGGCTCTGAAGCTCCGCACCAGCTTCACCAGGCTGAACCTCGCCAGCTTCAGAGCGGTGCACTTCTTCGGTGCGCACTGGGAGGCATGGTACACCACCAGCCTCACTTCCCAGCCTCCATGCCCTCAATGAGCTCCAGCAGGCTGGCTGGCGGAGGTATGCCGTGCACCACCACCGTCTCGTTGCGGTACAGCAGGGCAAAGGCTGGCGCCTGCTCAATCCCAAGCCTTCCTGCAGCCTCGGAGGTGAGCCTGAGGAGCACCGCGCTCCTGTTCAGCCCCAGCAGCCAGGGCTGGGGATAGGGCTCCTCCCTGCCGAAGAAAGCCAGCACGGGTTTGTGCTCAGCCGCGCTCACCCTCTGCGCCTGCTCCATGCTGCTCAGCCACACCTCACCCCTCTGCTGGCTCTTTATCAGAGCCCTCAGCTCCACCCTGGCGCTCAGCCACTTCCCGGCCAGGGGATGGTTGCGGTCAACAAGCACGTGGGTGGCGTTCACAGCCAGGTAGCGCAGGAACTCGCCATTCCTGGTGCAGGTGGTGTTGAGCACGGGGGTGAAGAAGTAGGTTATGGTGGTGGCGTTCTGGAGTATGCTGAGGTTGCCGCACTCAGAGCTCAGGCTGCGCCTCTCAGCCACCCTCTCAGCCAGCACCCTGCTGCCGTTCACCTCCAGCACCCTCAGGGTGTACAGGCGCAGCCTCAGCAGCTTGCCAGCCTCCGGCTCCTCCCCGAACCTCCTCAGGAAGCTCTCCCTGCTCATCACCACCCTCCTGGGGAGGCTCATGCTCCTGGGCTCCCAGCGTATGAGGCTGTAGTTCACCCTGCCAAAAGCCTCCCAGGGCGGCACCTCGCCCTTCCTCACCTCTCCAGGGTGCATGCCCACCACAATCCCCTCAATCCAGGCTGGCAGCTCGCCGCTGCCCACCACTCCTGCAGCTTTTCCCGCAGCCACCGTGCTGGAGTTGTGGTAGACGGTGTAGCTGACCTCCACCCAGTCCCCTGGTGCAGCACCCTGCTCCACCTCTGGGCGCTCCACCTGCTCCTGCACACAGCCTGCGAGCAGAGTTAGAAGAACCAGAAAGCTAAAGCACCTTCGTGAACACAACCGCATCCTCTCCATCCGAGTAGTACCTCTTGAGCACGCTCTTCTCCACGTACCCCAGCCTCCTGTAGAAGTCCATTGCACCCGTGTTTGAGGCTCTCACCTCCAGCCACACCTCTAAGGCATGGCGCTTCCTGAGCTCGTGCTCAAGCACCAGCATCAGAGCCATGCCTATGCCCAGCCTCCTGAAGCCCGGGTGGACAGCGATGACTATAACATGCCCCCTGAAGCTGATTATCCTTGCGGCAGCGTAGCCCACCACCCTCCCCCCGAGCTCAGCCACGAAGAAGGTGTCGCCGTGCGCCTCGTAGATGTTCATTATGAACTCGGGTGTGTAGGGCTCTGAAAAGCATATCCTCTGAATCTCGCACACCTGCTCAAGGTCCTCCGGTGTAAAGTTTCTGATTCTGAGCATGGACAGCGCTTCACCTGCCGAGCCTTTTTGCCATGTAAGCTCCATACCTCTCATACCCGAGCCTGCGGTAGTACTCCCTCGTGCCGATGGCGCTGGTTTCCTGTAGCCCGCCTCCTCAGCTAAGCGCTCAGCCTCGCTGAGCAGCCACCTGCCGTAGCCGCGGTGCTGAGCCGAGCTGCCGCGCTCCCCCAAGGGCAGAGCCTCTCCGACGACCTTCAGCTCCCGCACTATGGCAGAGTCCTGCACCTCCCGCCTGTGAGCCTCCGGCGAGGGATACCTCAGCCTGAGGTAGGCGAGCAGCACATCCTCAGCTTCAACGCTCAGGAAGGTTTCAGTGCCTTCAGAGGCGGAGTAGCTAAGGCTGCGGAGCTCTGGCGTGCTCACCTGCCTTGCCTTCCGAGCTCGCGGCACCTTATGCACCTGCACCTCCTCCCGGTCTCGCGGAGGCGCTGCAGCACCAGCTCGCCCAGGTTGCTCTTCCTAACCCCCGCCACGATGAGCTCTGCTGGAATGTCCCGCTGAATGCGCATGGTGCGCACCCAGGGCGGGAGCAGACTCTTGACCTCGGCTATTAGCTCCACCGCCTGCTCGTCGTCGTAGGGGGTGAACTCCCCCGCCTGCCAGAGGCGGTAGAGCTCTGTGCCCTCTATCACCAGCGCTGGATAAATCTTGAGCATGTCCGGCATGTAGGCGGGGTTGCTGAAGAGCTCCCTGAACATCCTCAGGTCCTCCTCGGGGGTTGAAAACAGCCCCGGCATCATGTGGTAGCACACCTTCAGCCCCGCATCCTTCAGCACTCTCGTAGCCTCAACCACGTCCTCAAGGGTGTGCCCCCTCTTCACCCTGCGGTAAACCTCCTCGCTTAGTGTCTGAACCCCCAGCTCCACCCTTGTAACACCCATCTCAAGCATCTCATCCACGTGCCCCTGCCTGCAGTAGTCGGGGCGGGTTTCAAGGGTTATCCCCACGTTTCTGACCTTCGCCCCCTCGTTTCTTGCCGCAGCTTCCTCAAGGCTTGCGCTTCTCCGCTCTCCGGGAAAGCTGTTCATCGCATCTAAGCACTCCTTTATGAACCACCTTCTGTACTCACGGGGAAGGGCAGGAAAAGTGCCACCCATAACTATGAGCTCCACCTTGCTCACCGCATGCCCGGTCTCGGAGAGCTGCCTCAAGCGTGCCTGCACCTGGGCGAAGGGGTCGTAGTTCAGGGAGCTTGCACGGAGCGCAGCGGGCTCCCTGCCGGTGTAGCTCTGGGGCGCGTTCTCACCTCTGGGACAGTAGATGCACTTTCCTGGGCATGGCGCTGGCTCAGCCATGACCGCCACCACCGCAACCCCCGAGAGGGTGCGCACTGGCTTGAGCCTGAGCAGGGGCAGCAGGCGCCTGCGCTCCTCGCTGCTTGCATACCTGAGCACCGAGGAGTTGGAGGGGATGCGCCTGAGCTTGAGCTCGCGCGCCACCTCGTACTTCACCCTCTGCACCTGAGCACGGTCACACGCTCCCTCAAGCAGCCTGCCTATTATCCTGCGCGCAGCCTCCCTCTCAGCTTCAGCTTCCATCAATACTATTAACTCCAGCTAACGTCTGAGTTTATCAGTAAAAGCTGTCCAGGTTGCTCTGCCTCTCACCCTGCATGAGCTGCCTGAAAATCACGGGAAAGCCTCAATGCTCCTGAACTTCAGCCCGGAGATTGCCCTGAAGCTCCAGTCGCTGGCGTTTATGGCGGCAATGCTGTTTGCGATGTTCGCGGCTCTGACGGCATCCTCGGTCTTCAGGTAGCTCGCCAGGAATGCCCCCGCAAAGGCGTCCCCGCAGCCTGTGAGGTCCACCACCCTGCTCTGCACCACCGAGGGTGAGAAGCTCACCTCCCCGTCCTCCAGCACTATGCTGCCGTACATGCCCAGGGTGACAACAATTATCCTGTGCTCATGCTTCTTGAGCACGCTTATGGCATGCTCAAGGCTCTGGCTGAGGGTCAGCCTCATAGCCTCATGGTCGTTGATGGTGAATATGTCCACCTCGCCTATCAGCTCCCTCACCTCTCTGCGGTGGTTCTTGAAGTAGCTCACGTGGGTGTTCAGGGAGATTATGCCGTAGGTGTGCTCCCTGAGGTACTCCACGAAGCTCCTCTGCTTCCTCGGGGACATGGGGGCTATGTGGTACGCTTTAGCGGTGAGGTACCTGGGCGGGATGTCCTCCTTCTTCAGGCTTCTTCCAGCTCCGGGATGGTAGCCGGTGTAGTGCGCCTGTCCGTTGGAGTTGTACTCTATCTCAAAGCGCGTGCTCCTTCCGCTCACCCTCTTTATGCCCCGCGTGTCCACACCCCACTTCTCAAGCTCCCTGAGGAACTCCTGAGGATAGTCGGAGCCCACCCTGGTGACGATGCCGCACCTGCAGAAGGTCTTGGCTGCGAGCGCTGAGTAGACCGCAGCCCCGCCAGCCTGGAGCTTCTCCCTGCCGGCTATTTTAACCCTGTCTATGCTCGCATGCCCCACTGTAACTGCGTCCATCGCTAACTCCTTCGCGTAGGCAAGTTATAAAAATCACCCTGAGCATGGAAATATGCATGAGGCTTCTTGTGGCGATAACGGGTGCGAGCGGTGTTGAGTACGCCCTGAACTTCCTGCGCAGGCTGAGGGAGCTGGGGATTGAGCACACCTGTGTGGTGAGCGAGGCTGCGAAGAGGATTATTGAGATTGAGTGCGGCGCAGAGGTGCCAAAGTGCCGCTCCGAGGACGAGATTCACGCACCCTCCGCGAGCGGCTCGGCTGCGCCGGATGCGATGGTGGTGATACCCTGCAGCATGAAAACCCTGGCGGCGATAGCGTGCGGCTACTCGGGCAACCTGATAACAAGGAGCGCGGATGTCATGCTTAAGGAGGGCAGGAAGCTGGTGCTTGTGCCCAGGGAGACGCCGCTCAGCCCCATACACCTGAGGAACATGCTCACCCTCGCGGAGATGGGGGCGGTTATCCTGCCCGCGATGCCAGCCTTCTACCACCGCCCGAGCAGCATTCAGGACCTGCTGGACTTCATCGCTGGCAAGGTGCTTGATGTTCTGGGCATAAGCCACAACCTGTACAGGCGGTGGGGTGAGTGAGCTTCAGGGAGTTTCTGAAGCCGGAGCTGGTGGTGGAGGAGGAGCTCAGCCCGGAGTACGAGGTTGCAGCGGTGCTGCACAGGCATAAGAGCAGGACGGTGCTCTTCAACAGGGTCAGGGGCTCTGAGCTGCGGGTGGCTGGAAATGTGGTGGCGAGCAGGGAGGCGATGTGCAGGGCGCTGGGCACAGACACCCAGAGCTACCTGAAGCATGTGGCTGAGGCTGTTGGGCGGAGGGGGGAGCTCGTGGAGGCTGAGGAGGCGCCGGTTTACCAGAGAGCCTCGCGGCTCAGCGCTCTTCCAGTGCTGAAGCACTACGAGGGTGATGCGGGCAGGTACATCACCTCTGGCGTTGTGATTGCGGAGGATGAAGAGCTGGGGAGAAATGCCAGCGTCCACAGGATGCTGGTGCTGGATGACTCAAGGCTGGTGATACGCTTAGTGGAGCGCCACCTGCACGCCTACTACACTAAGGCTATGGAGCGGGGTGAGCCGCTGGAGGTGGCTGTTGTGATAGGCGTGCACCCTGCTGTGCTCTTCGCCTCGGCGTATCCGCTTGAGATTGGTAGGGATGAGCTGGAGTTTGCGTCAGCGCTCATGCGCAAGCCGCTGGAGCTGGTGGAGGGGAGGAGGGTGGGCGTGAGCCTGCCGGCGGATGCGGAGGTGGTGATTGAGGGAAGGCTCACGGGTGAGATGCACCCAGAGGGTCCCTTCACAGACATCACCGGCACCTACGATGCTGTGAGGATGCAGCCGGTGATTGAGGTGCTTGGGGTTTACCACCGCGAGGATGCGATATACCATGCGCTGCTCCCTGCAGGCGTGGAGCACCGCCTGTTCATGGGCATGCCGAGGGAGCCGGGGATATACTCAAGAGCCTCGCGGGTTGCCAGGGTGAAGCAGGTGGCGCTCACCCAGGGGGGATGCTGCTGGCTGCACGCGGCGGTGGCTATTGAGAAGAGCTCGGAGGATGAGCCCAGGAGGGTGATTGAGGCGGTGATGCAGGCTCACCCCAGCGTGAAGCATGTGGTGGTGGTGGACAGCGATATTGATGTTTTCAACCCTGAGGAGCTGGAGTTTGCGCTTGCAACCAGGTTCCAGGCTGACA
>JAADFH010000011.1:0-1253 GCA_013152995.1 Methanobacteriota archaeon | reverse complement strand
GAGGCTCACAGACGCGCCAGGATTCCTTAGGGTGCTGTGTCCCGTGTCACCCTGGGTATCTCCACGCTGAGCACGGTTCTCCTGCCGGGGTTTATCCTGACCTCCCGCTCCATGCTGCTCATGTCAAGCAGGTCAGGGTCAAGCCAGGTTATCTTCACGGTATACCTCCCGGGCTCCAGCCTCAGCGGCTTGTACTCCTTGGTGCTTCCTGAGGCGACGTACTCGCCCCTGTAGCCGAGCCCTGCCTTGACCTCCACGTACAGACGCTCGTCATCGCTGTTGCGCACCTTTACCACGAGCTCGCCGCTGAGGTAGGGGGATTCTATCAGAGCCGCCAGCTCCTGAGCCAAGGAGGTGTTCACTCCGGCAAGCACGAGCTTCACAGCCCTTGTGCCAGCCACGCTGTTGTTCTTTATGTAGCTGGCGGTTGCCTCGGGTATGCTGTCCTGCCTGAGGTAAACCACGGGTGCCCTGTAAGCCCAGGCGAGGAAGGCGGTGTCCTCGCTGGGTGCGGTGCCGTCGGTGACGATTATAACCTCCGGCTCCTCCACCAGCCCGGCGAGCATTGCGGCGGTCTCGTACCTGGTGGCGCCTCCGAGGCGCTCAACAGGCGCTATCTCACTGAGCTGCTGCTCAACCTCCCGCGAAACAGCCTCCTCTCCACCAACCAGCAGGATTTTTGAGGGTTTGAGCCTCTCCAGAGCTTCAATGGTTGCAGCAGGTACGGAGTCCTGCTCGGTAAGCAGCACGGGCATGCGGCTCCTCTTTGCGTAGGCTATCAGCGGGAGCGCATCCACAGCCAAATCGCCCCTCACAACGGCAACCTCACGGGGGTAGTGCAGCTTCCTGTACTTTCTAAGCGCCTTCTCTGCTGCAAGCTGATAGGCATCGCCCGCGAGCTCCTGGGTGTTGAGGGTGGCTACGCTGCCCGGAGGCACTGGATAGTCCATCGCCGCAAGCGCAGCCTCAAGCGCCTCGTCGCCGGCGTAGAACTTTACCCTCTCCAGGTTTCTGACTTTTATTATCTGAAGCGATGAGGTGGTGGTGTGGATGTTGACACCATCCACAAAGGGTGGCTCGTAGCCACCTGAGCTGTAGTGCACTATGTACTCGGCACTTACCTGAGGAACAAGAGCAAGACCCAGCACAACCAGAAGCGCCTGCCAGCTTTTCACTTTACTCACCCTGCCTACCTTAGTTATTACCTGCAATGTTATATAAAGGTTGAGGCTGAGAAGGCACTACCGGCAGAG
>JAADFH010000010.1 GCA_013152995.1 Methanobacteriota archaeon | reverse complement strand
TCAGCCGCCTCAGCCCAGAACTCAAGAGGCTTCTCCGCAGCTCTCTCATAGACACTCGCATCTCTCACGTTCGCTTTCTCCACAAACTCCTTACTCGGCAGAATTTTCAACACCATCACCCCCTCTCAGCATCTCAAGCTGTTCAAGCACATACCTGCGAATCTCTCCTGCGGACGGTAGCTCTTTCACCAGCCTCCCGTCCCTTATCAGGGGCACGAGCACGTCCTCCATCTCACCTCCGCACCCGCACTGCCTGCTCTCACCCCTCGGCACCACCTCCGAGCGCATGCACCGCCTGCACCTGAGCACGCTCTTCGCCATGCTCCTCTTCCCCCGCTTGGCAGCGGGCTTACCCTCAACCTCCACTATGTCAAGCGCAAAGTCAATCGGCGGTGCGGAACTTATGCTCGTGCCCACCCCGAAGCCGTCCACAAGCCTCAGCCTGCGCACATCCTCCTCCTCAATCCCCCCTGACACGAATATCTTCACATCCCTGTAGCCCCTCACATCCAGCTCCCACCTGACCTCCTCCACGATCCTCGCAAGGTCGCCGCGCCTTGATGCTGGGGTGTCAAGCCTCACCGCCTCAAGCCTGCTCACGCTCTCAGCCGCCTTCACAGCCTCCCACTTCTCATCGCAGTAGGTGTCAACCAGCGCTATTCTCGGAACATCCTCCGGCATGACCTCATCAAAGTAGCGCCAGGCAAGGCTCTGCTCACCCACCACTATCACCAGCGCATGTGGCATGGTGCCCCTCGCACGCTCGCCGGTGAGCCTCTCCGCGGCAACGCCCGAGAACCCGTCGCATCCGCCGATGTAGGCGGAGCGGTCAATCATGGGCGCAATCGCCGGGTGCAGCCTGCGTATCCCGAAGCTCAGCAGCAGTCTCTCGCCTGCAGCCAGCCTGAAGCGTGCAGCCTTCGTGGCTATGCCCGAAGCCTGGCACAGCATGCCCAGCAGGGGTGTCTCAAGCACCGCGAACTCCGTGTACTCGCCGGAGATTCGCAGCACGGGCTCGTTGGGGAAGAACACGCTGCCCTCGGGCATTGCATCCACGTCCACCCTGTAGCCCTCAAGCAGCCGCGCCACCTCCTCCACACCCGCCAGCACCCCCCAGGGGTAGCGCATGGTGCTGCAGCTTACCTCAGCCACCACCTGCCTGCGTATGCCCTTCTCCCGCAGCACCCTGACGGTGTTGAGAAAGTAAACATCCGTGGTTCTTCCCGCCTTTATGTCCTCCTCGCCCGCCACATGAAACATCAGAGAAGCATATATACTCCTGTGATAATAAACCTTTCCGCATGCTCAGGCTTGCGGTGCTCGGATGCGGAGCCATAGGCATGCAGCTCATAAGGGCGCTGGCAGAGGGCAGGGTTCAGGGGGAGGTGGTCTGTGTGCACGACCTCTCAAGGCAGCGAGCCGAGCAGGCGGCGCGCATCTCTGGTGCGGAGGTGGCGGACAGCCTTGAGGAGCTGCTTCACAGCGACGCTCAGGTTGTGGTGGAGTGCGCCTCCATAGCCGCCGCAAAGAGCATGCTTCTGCCGGCGCTTGAGCTGAACAAGCAGGTGGTGCTTCTGAGCACGGGTGCGCTTGCGGATGCAGAGCTTCTGCGCAGGGTTGAGAGCCGGCACGGCTCAAAGGTGCACATCCCCTCTGGAGCGATTGGAGCGCTGGATGCGCTGCGTGCGGCGAGGGAGGGAGAGCTCAGGAGCGTGCTGCTGCGCACCACCAAGCCCCCGCGTGCCCTGGAGGGCTCACCCTACGTGAGGCAGAAGAGGCTTGAGCTCGGTGCGCTCAGGCAGAGGACAAAGATATTCTCGGGCAACGCGCTGGAGGCAATCTCTGCCTTCCCGGCGAACATAAATGTGGCTGTGGCTGTGTCTCTCGCCGGGCTGGGCACCGAAAAAACGCAGGTGGAGATACACGCAGACCCCGCCGCCAGGAGGAACATCCACGAGCTCTTCGCCGAGGGCGACTTCGGCAGGCTGTACTTCCGCACCGAGAACCTGCCCTCCAGGGAGAACCCCAGAACCAGCCAGCTTGCGGTGCTCTCGGCTCTTGCGCTCCTGCGAAGGCTGAGCAGCGTGCTTCAGCTGGGCTAAGGCTTCACCACCCGCATGGACATGTCCACCCAGGGGGCGGAGGTGCACATCCAGCTTGTGGATATTACATGCGGCTTCAGCCTTGCGTAGCTCTCAATGTTCTCGGGCGTTATGCCCCCGGAAACCTCAACCAGCACCCGGCTTCTGAGCTGCTCCAGCACCTGCTCCACCTGCTCCGGGGTGAAGTTGTCCAGCATAACCGCATCCGCCCCTGCTTCTGCGGCGAGAAGCGCCTGCTCGGGAGAGCTCACCTCCACCTCCACCAGCTTGGTGAAGCTCACCCTCTTCGCACGCCTCACCGCCTCCTCAAGGCTGCTGAACCTCAGGTGGTTGTGCTTTATCAGCACCGCATCGTCCAGACGGAAGCGGTGCGGGTCGCCGCCGCCTATCGCTATGGCACGCTTCTCAAAGTACCTGAAGCCCGGGGTGGTCTTCCTGGTGCCAGCCAGCCTCACCCCGTACCTCCCTGCAACCTCCACCAGCCTGCGGGTGGCTGTGGCGATGCCGCTCATCCTCATCATCATGTTCAGCACCGTGCGCTCCAGCAGCAGCAGCGTCCTCGCACTGCCCCTCAGCTCTGCCACGGTGCTTCCCTCATGAGCGTGTGCTCCATCCCCGGTGGCGCTGCACTCCACCCCGAAGTGGCTGCACAGCAGCTCAAGCTCCCTCACCCCAGCCAGAACGCACTCCTGCTTAGCCACTATCTCAGCCTCCGCCTCCGTCTCAGGGACCACGCTCTCGGTGGTAACGTCCCAGAAGCCCGTGTCCTCTCTCAGGAATCTGAGCAACTCCAGCAGGACGGGATGCATACCTTTTTATACCCATCTGCAAAGAAAAAGGTTATGCGTGCGCTCCTTGTGATAGACATGCTGAAGGACTTTGTGTACGAGGACGGTGCCCTGCCGGTGGCGGGTGCAAGGGAGCTCATACCCAGGATAAACCGCTGGATAGCGGAGTTCAGGGAGAAGGGCGAGCCGGTGTTCTTCATCTGCGATGCGCATCCGGAGCAGGATGAGGAGTTTGAGGTGTGGGGCGAGCATGCGGTTGAGGGCACCTGGGGTGCTGAGATAGTGGACGAGCTTGACAGGCGGGAGGAGGATGTTATCATAAAGAAGAGAAAGTTCTCGGGCTTCTTCCAGACGGAGCTTGAGGCAGAGCTCAGGAAGCGCGGCGTGGATGAGGTGTTTCTCGCTGGCGTGCTCACCAACATCTGCGTCTTCCACACCGCCATTGATGCTGCGATGCTGGGCTTCAGGGTGAAGGTCATCAAAGAGTGTGTGCACGCAATAGATGAGAAGGCGGCAGAATGGGCGCTGATGCATCTGCAGGAAGTGATGGGGGCAGAGGTGATCTGAGAGAGGTGCTGGCTGCGCTGAGCAGGGTAATCTCTCCAGCCCACAGGAAGAACATAGTTGAGGCGGGGATGGTGGTCAGCGTGCACATCCAGGGAGGGGAGGTGCGGGTCGTGCTGCGCAGACCGAAGGAGTGCGTGTGCACCCAGGCGTTTGTGCTCGCTGTGCTGGCGGAGAGGGAGGTGAGGAAGCTTGAGTGGGTTACACGAGCCAAGGTGGAGGTCGCGCTTAATCGGTGACTACACCAGGGTGAGGAGCAGCGAGTTCCTGAGTCCTGGACCCAAGCCGAGGATGAATATGGCAAGCTTCACCATCCAGTAGTAGGTCAGCTCATTCTCCTCCTCACGCCACCTCTCAAGAAGGTAGAGCACGGGCAGCAGCACCGCCAGCTTCAGCGGGTACATCACCGCCGCCGTGCCTGTGAGGTTTATGAAGAACTCAGCGAGGATGTGCTCCTCCCCGAAGCCGAAGTAGTCCACGCCCACGAAGGTGCCGCTGGCGTCAAGCATGTGGGCGAAGACCAGCAGGGCGTTGCTGCCGGTGAGGAAGCGCAGCCTGAGCACGCCTGCGGGAGCCACCACCAGCAGGGTAGCTACGCCAGCGAGGGCGAGGGGGTAGAGGAACCTCAGGGGTGCCTGCATCTGGGTGAGAAGCTTCAGCAGGAAGGGTGGCAGCGTCAGGGCTCCTAAGAGCAGCACCACCTTCCAGTACTCAACGCCCAGCCTCTTCTCCGCCAGCATGCCGAGACGCACGAGCACGAAGCCGTAGGCTACACCGAGCACGTATACGCCTGGGGTCACGCTCCACCACTCCGACTTCGGATACACGCCAGCATCCGCGAGCATGCGCACGGTGATCGCTAACGCCACGGGCGGGATGAGGGCGAGCATGAAGCCCCTGTCTATCTCAATCCTGTTGAACAGGTACCTGCGCAGGAACCAGAAGATTAGCAGGAGGATGACAAAGCTCTTCAGGTAGTCCAGGGGTGTGTAAACCGCCATGCCACTGCCTCACCGCCGGAGTATATAAGGTTGTGCATAGATTTATATCCCCCTGCACCAATTTTCCCAACATGAATCCCATGCTCGTTCTCGCCGTTGGCGTGGCGATGGTGGTGGCTGCCAAGTACTTCCTGGAGAAGGAGCTTGATTCAGAGCAGCTCTTTCTGCTGTTCTCCGGCATTGCGGTGCTGTTCAGCATTCTCGCCATGCGGGCTGTAACCACGGGAAGCGGTGACCTGAAGAGCTACATTGCTCTAGGTGTGCTCTCCATGCTTGTGGCAGTGCTCTACATTGAGGAGGAGTAGCCGTGCTGGGCAGGAACGAGGCACTCGTTCTCAGGGCAGTTGAGGGTGAGGCTGAGCTGCAGGAGCTGGTGGAGCGCACGGGCTTGAGCGAGAGCGCCGTGAACAGGGCGGTGTACTGGCTGGTGCGCAAGGGTCTGGTGAGGGTGCAGGAGGAGACAGACGCTCTGGTGGAGCTGGGGGAGGAGGGGCGGCAGTACTTAGCTGAGGGTCTGCCGGAGCGCAGGGCTGTGGAGCTGCTGCGCCAGAGTGGCGGGAGGATGAGCGTGGGTGAGCTGGGCAGGAGGCTGGGGGAGCAGGCAAAGATTGCCATGGGCTGGCTGGCACGCAAGGGGCTGGCAAGGATCTCAGGCGGAATGGTTGAGCTAACGGAGGCGGGCAGCTCAGGGGAGAGGACCGCAGACGAGCTGCTGCTGGAGAGGCTTGGGAGGGCACCGCTGAGGCTCAGCACACTCTCGGAGGAGGAGAGGCGGGCGCTTGAGCTGCTGCGCAGCAGGCAGGAGGTTGTTGTGCTCAGGGAGGTGAGGAGCAGGAGGGTGGTGCTCACAGAGGAGGGGCGAAGGTGGGCGGCTGAGGCAGAGGTCGGAGAGTCGCAGCTCACCCATGAGATGCTGCGCACGGGGAGCTGGAGGGGTAAGAGGTTCAGAGCCTACGATGTGACCCTGCCGGCGCCTGAGGTTCTGCCGGCTAAGCTGCATCCCCTGCGCAGGATAATGGATGAGATTCGTGCGATATTCCTGCAGATGGGCTTCAGGGAGATTGAGGGTCCTCTGGTTGAGTCTGCCTTCTGGAACTTTGATGCACTCTTTGTGCCTCAAGATCACCCCGCCAGGGAGATGCAGGACACCTTCTACCTGGCTGAGCCTGCACGCCAGGAGCTTCCGGATAGGGAGCTGGTGGAGGCTGTGAGGCGGGCGCACACTGGCATGCTTAGAGGCTCAAAGGGCTGGGGGGGTGAGTGGCGCAGCTCGGAGGCCGAGAGGGCGCTGCTGAGAACCCACACCACCTCCGCGACGATACGCTACCTCGCCTCTGCGCCAGAGCTTCCAGCCAAGGTGTTCTGCATAGGCAGGGTGTTCAGGAAGGAGCGCATAACCTACAGGCACCTGCCGGAGTTTCATCAGGTTGAGGGAATCGTGGCTGGAGATGTGGGCTTTGCGCACCTGCTCGGGATACTCAGGGAGTTCTACAGGAGGATGGGGTTTGAGAGGCTGAGGTTCCGTCCCGGGTACTTCCCGTACACCGAGCCCAGCCTGGAGGTTGAGGTTTACTTGGAGGAGAAGCGCAGGTGGCTTGAGCTGGGGGGTGCTGGAATCTTCAGACCCGAGGTTACGGAGCCGCTGGGTATAACCGTGCCCGTGCTTGCCTGGGGGCTGGGGGTGGAGCGGCTGGCGATGCTTCGCCTGGGCATTGAGGATATACGCATGCTGTACATGGGGGAGATTCCCTGGATTCAGAGCAGGGAGGTGAGGTAATGCCGGTGATAAAGCTCAGGCTGCAGGAGGTTCTGAGGCTTCTCGGAGGTGGGGTTGGTGCTGAGGAGCTGGTTGAGAGGATGCCGATGCTGGGATGCGAGGTGGAGGGGGTGGAGGGTGAGCATGTTTATGTTGAGTACTTCCCAAACCGCCCTGACCTGTACTCAGCTGAGGGTGTAGCCAGAGCCTACAGGGCGTTCTTCGGGATAGAGCCGGGGCTCAGGGAGTACAGCGCTTCACCGCCTGCGGTGCAGATGCGGGTTGAGGAGAGCGTGCAGAAGGTGCGCCCCTTCATAGCGTGCTGTGAGGTGCTTGATGCGGAGCTGGATGAGACGCTTGTGGGCGAGCTGATGGAGTTCCAGGAGAAGCTGCACTGGGCGCTGGGGAGGGACAGAACCAGAGCATCCATAGGCTTGCACGACATGCAGGAAGTGAAGCCGCCGCTGAGGTATGCGGCGCTCGCAGGGGACGAGCTGAGCTTTGTGCCGCTGGGTGAGAGCAGGGAGCTCACGCTGGCGGAGGTGCTGCGGGAGCATCCGAAGGGCAGGGAGTATGCCCACATACTTGCAGGCTCCGAGCGCCTGCCGGTGGTGCTTGATGCTGAGCAGAGGGTGCTCAGCCTTCCACCCATAATAAACTCGGAGCTCACAAGGGTTACGGAGGAGAGCAGCCACCTGCTTATTGAGGTTACGGGCACAGACAGGCGAGCGGTGAGGTATGCGCTGAATGTGCTTGCCACGGCGATGGCTGAGCGGGGGTTCAGGCTCAGGAGCGTGGAGGTGGTTTACCCGCAGGGGGTGCAGCTCACGCCGGAGCTTGAGCCGGAGGAGCTGGAGCTCGGCATGGAGTACGTGCGCAGGATGCTGGGGTTTGAGCTCGGCGAGGGAGAGGTGGTGGAGTGCCTGCGCAGGATGGGGTATGATGCCAGCGTGAGCGAGGGCAGGCTCAAGGTGAGGGTGCCCTGCTACCGCTGCGATGTCATGCACGTGATTGATGTGGTGGAGGACATAGCAATCGGCTACGGCTATGAGAGGATTGAGGAGGCTGAGCTGCACATCCCGCAGGCGGGCTATGAGCTTGAGATGGAGGCGCTGGAGCAGAGGCTGAGGGCGCTCATGCCGGGCTACGGGTTCACAGAGGTGCTCAACCTGATGCTGAGCAATGAGGAGGAGAACTTTAAGAGCATGCGCAGGAGCGGGAGGGCGGTGAGGCTGGAGAACCCGATAAGCGAGGAGCACACCATCGTGAGGACCTCGCTTCTGCCAAAGCTGCTGGGCACGCTGAGACAGAACAAGCACTGCGAGCTGCCGCAGCGGATATTTGAGGCTGGAGACGTGCTGCAGCTTTCTGATGGCAGGGCGGTTAGGCGCAGGATGGTGGCGCTGGCGGTGATTCA
>JAADFH010000009.1 GCA_013152995.1 Methanobacteriota archaeon | reverse complement strand
TGGCGTAATCTTTATAAGCCGCACGCAGAATCTGATGGCTGTAAAGTATGCCGAGGGGGTGCACATGAAGGATAACCCCACCCCGGAGGAGGACTTCACACTCAGACAGATACACACCGCCAGGAAGATGGTGGAGAGCGGCATGAAGGAGAAGCCCAGCCTCTGGGAGCGAATAAAGATGCGCCTGGGTATTAAGAAGTCGTGAATGCAAGAACACAAACTAACCATCCTCCACCTCAGCAGCTATACAGGCTACATAGGCGTCTCGTATTGGGAATTTCTAAGTGCCTACCACCGCACATGATGCCTAGAATAAAGGTTGACCTGGCTGAAAGATCTGTATTGAAACCAAAGGTTGGCAAACACAAACATATACTGAATACTGAACTAAGGCTGTATATAAAAGGCAGTCATTGAGAGAATATAGCTGGAGAGAGAAAAGTCATACATGCTTATTTTGGAGTTAAAACTGAAAGAGTGGAGGATTTGAATGAACTAATTCAGAAGTGGCTCGCTGTCAAACTTCTTATTTTACTACTATTGTAAATTGTTTGGATCCTATTTTCATACCCTTATAAATAGCATCTATCCTGAATTTATATTCGCCTGGTGGAGTATTGTTTGTCCTGATAACAAATCTATTTGGTCTTCTGCTGGAATCTCCTTTTGGTCCTAACTTTATAACTCTTGATAATGGTGGATATACACTTATAGTCGGTTCTAAATTTATTGGATACACTTTTAGATATATACCATCTAAATAAATTTCTTCATTATTTTTTATTACAATATAAAACTCTTTTTCATCTGAAACACCAATATTTTGCTTATCTTTATTTATTGATATAATATCTTTTAATCCACCCCACTTAATATCAATATCTATGTTTATAAGTTCTGTATTAGAACATCCCAAAAATATTAATATAATAGCTATTAAAAGCAATTGTAAAATTTTTTTACATTTTACTTTTTCTTTCATGCTATCCACCTCCTATACCGATGTACCTTGCAATTTCTTTTATTAACCAATTAGTAGCTTCATTTTCATCTGAAATATTGTATTTAAATTTATTGATTATTAAATTATAAGCATTTATTTGCTTTTTAGTAAATGATTGATATTCTTGTGGTGAAAATTCTTTTTTAGCTTGTGATAAATTTTTATATATAATCGCCATATCTTCGTCTATATAAAATGGCGATAAATTATAGGGTATATCCAACCCCTCTTCTGAATTTCTATTTAAAACTTCAAATATACGGTCATAAAAACTGCAAGTATATTTAAAAATGAATTCTAAAGGATTACTACTTAAGTCATTTTTTGAAAATCGTGATATTACATTTAAAGAAAGAAAAACCCTAATATAAATGGGATCTCTCCACAAATCTGTTAAAATTTTAAAATCTGAAATATTAAATTGTTTTTTACGTATTTCTTTTTGGGAATCTAAAGGTAAATTTGTAATTGCTCTTTCTCTAAATCCTTCAATTTCTATCCATTCGTTTGTTATATGTGGATCATACTCCCTTAAAATTGAAAGTTCTATCGTATCGTTTATCCAATTAATAATATCATTAATATTTTTTTCTGTAAATATTGGATCAATATTTGAAACAAGAAATTTCTTACCTTTTTGTTCTTTTTCAATTATAAATCCATAATTAATTAAAGTTTTTAGTGAATCTTTTTGATATAAGTAGGTAGGACTCTTGTAACCCCATGCAGAGTTTATTTCTTGAATAGTTACCGGATTAAAAGCTGAATAATATATAATCTTATATCGTACATTTCGCCCATCGGATAATAGTTTAGTAAGCTCCATAACTACAGATAACCTGGCGTTTAACAATGTAAAATATTTATGTAATATTGAATTTATAATATTTAGTTAAGTTATATTGGTAAGTTAGTTATGTGTAATTGTTAAATGTATCGTGTTAACCAGCTCCACTCACATAAACCCGTAAAATTTATATATGACGATATCACGATGTATCATCATGCAGCTGGGTGAGAGAGAGAAGGAAGCGCTCGGGGCATGCCTGAGCGGTGGCGTCAGGGTGCACCTGTATCTGGACGACAGCGAGAACAGCAGACAGGCGGAGGAGTTCTTCAGCGAGCTGTGCAACGAGTTTGAAGCGCTTGAGCTGGTCAGGCACGAAGGCGGGCAGGAGTACATGCCAGCACTCAGCCTGGAAGGCAGCAGACACCACGCAAATGTGGTCTACCACGGCATACCCTCCGAGCACGAGCTTGGCACGCTTGTTGAGTGGCTGTGCACAGTCTCCAGCGGCAGGGTGGAGCTGGGCGAGGGCACACTGAAGTCGCTGGAAGAGCTTGACAGAGAGGTGGAAGTGGTGCTGGTGCTCACACCCTTCTGCCCCACCTGCACCGGTGTGGCGAAGAACGTGATAAAGCTGGGGATTGCATGCGAGAAGCTGAAGGTCAGGATAATAGACGTGGCGATGTTTCCTGAGGCAAGAGAGCGCTATCCTTCGCTTTCAGTACCCAAGCTCTTCATAGGCAGCAGAACACTGACAGGTGCGAGAGGCGCGGATGAGGCATCCGTGCTCGGACTGATAAAGGAGGTGAGTGAAAAATGAAGATAGGTGTGATTCTGAACTCAAACGACCCCGAAACCGCCTGGAATGCTGTGAGGTTTGCCCTGACTGCTGTGCTGGACGGGCATGAGGTCAAGCTCTTCCTGATGGGTCCCGGGGTGGAGGTTGAAGACATTACCGACGAGCGGTTCAACGCTGCGGCTGTGCTCAAGGACTACCTGGACGCAGGCGGAAAGGTGCTGGTGTGCGGCAGCTGCCTTGATGCCAGGTCAAGAAGCACCGAGCTGGGCAGGAACATAATGAACGACCTGGTTGAGATGGTGGTTGAGAGCGACCGCGTGGTGTGCTTCGGCTGAGCTTAAGGTTTATATACCCCAGCGAGCCATGGGTATGGTATGAAGTTCAGGGTAGGGCATGCCACAATCCACTACCTGAAGAAGCCCAGAGCAGAGCACGGCATCTTCGTGCAGGGGCTGCTGGGCGTGGGTCAGGTGGGGTTGATGGCAGGCAGGCAGATCATAGACTCCCTGAACGCCGAGAAGGTGGCTGACCTGTACTCCATTCACTTCCTGTACCCCAATGTCGCCCTTCCGGGTGTTGTGTACGAGGACAACAACCTGGTGGACCTGCACAAGGACGAGATATACTACGCTGAGGAGCATGAGATGTTCATACTCACCGGCGTCTACCAGGGCACCTCGCCTGAGACCTACTACCACCTCGCCCATGCGATTCTGGAGTTCTGCGAGGCTTCCGGGGTGAAGGAGGTCTACACCCTGGGCGGCTACGGAACGGGCACGAAGGTGCAGGAGCCGAAGACCTACGGCGTGGCTGCCGACCCTGAGGTGATGGAGCTGCTTAAGAAGCACAGCATCCCCGTGCTTGAGGCGCAGAAGGGCACGCTGGGGGCAACAGGGCTGGCGGGCATACTCGTGCCCTTAGCCTCAAAGAACGGATTCAGAAGCGTCTGCCTGCTCGCGGAGACCCACGGCACGTATCCTGACCCAAAGGCGAGCAAGTATGCGGTTAAAACTCTGGCAAAGCTGTGCGGCATAGAGATTGAGACGAAGGAGCTGGATGAGCAGATTGAAGCCATGGAGAGGGAGTTTGCCAAGATGGAGGAGTACGCCAGGCAGATTGCAGAGATGTACAAGCAGCAGCCCAAGGGTGATGAGAAGCTGAGCTACATAGGGTAGGAAGCATGAGCGTTGAGGAGCTTGTCAGGGTTATTGCAAGCGAGTGCGGCAGGGACGAGGCTGAGATTCTCAGGCTGGTGGAGGACAAGCAGAAGGAGCTGGGCGGGCTGATAACCCCCGAGGGCGCCGCACACGTTGTAGCCAACGAGCTGGGGGTGAACCTGCTCTCCACACTCTCACGCACCGAGGACACGGAGATAGAGAGGATTATCCCGGGGATGAAGAGCGTGAGCGTGGTTGGCAGGATAACGCGCATCTACGGGGTGCGGGAGTTCTCAAGGAACGATGGCACCACCGGCAGGGTTGGCTCCCTGATTCTTGCCGACTCCACAGGTAGCATACGCGTGGTCTTCTGGGGCAGGGACACCGAGAAACTGCAGAAGCTGCAGGAGGGCATGATAGTGCGCCTGAGGAACGCCTACACCAAAGCCGACCTGAATGGCGAGCCCGAGGTGCACGTGGGCAGCAGCACGGTGGTGGTTCCCTCGCCTCCGGACGTTGACCCATCAGCGTTCCCGGAGGCTGAGGTTGTGGAGAAGAGCATTGCCGAGCTTCAGGACGGCGACCAGAACGTGAACGTGCTCTGCAAGGTGCTCAGGGTGTACGAGCTCAGGGAGTTCAGGCGCGAGGACGGCAGCACGGGTAAGGTGCTCAGCATGCGGGTGGCGGACACCACGGGCAAAGCCAGGCTGGTGCTGTGGGGTGAGAACGCCTCCTTAGGTGCTGAGGTTTCTGAGGGAGACGTGCTCAGGGTGGTTAAGGGTTATGTGAAGCTCAGGATGGGTGAGAAGGAGCTGCACGTTGGCAGGTACGGCAAGGTGGTGCTCTGCCCCGAGGAGGCTGAGGCTCTTGCAGATGTCAGCGAGCAGGTGGAGAGGAAGAGCATCGCGGAGCTGCAGGAGGGTGAGGAGGCTGAGGTTAGAGGTGCGCTGGTGAGCATAGGGGATGAGCTCAGGCTGTTTGAGAGGGGGGACTCAAAGGGTGCGGTGATTAATGCGGTGATTGATGACGGCACAGGCAACATTAGGGTTGCTTTCTACGACAAGCTGGCTGAGACGCTGCTGAACATACCGCTTGAGAGGATTCTGGCGGGGGAGGTGCAGGATGAGGAGATTGAGGCGAGGAGGCAGGAGCTGCTGGGCAGGGAGGTGGTGCTCAGGGGAAGGGTCAGGAGGAGCGACTTCACGGGCAGGAACGAGCTCGTGGTAGCTGACATAGACCTGCATCCCGACCCCAGGCAGGAGGCTGAGATGCTGCTGCGGAAGCTCAAGCAGATGAAAAGGGAGGAAGAGTAATGGAGATAGAGGAGCTACCAGGTGTGGGTGCAGCAACCGCCGAGAAGCTGAGAGAGGCTGGCTACAAGACGGTTGAAGCGATAGCGGTGGCGCACCCGGCTGAGCTCAAGGAGGCTGCTGGGCTGGGGGAGAGCACCGCAATAAAGGTCATCGCCGCCGCCAGGGACTCGCTGCAGATGGGCTTCATGACGGGCATGGAGGTGCTTGAGAAGCGCAAGACGATGCGGAAGATAACCACCGGCAGCTCGGCGCTTGATGAGCTGCTGGGCGGGGGCATAGAGACGCAGGCTATCACCGAGTTCTTCGGGGAGTTCGGCTCGGGCAAGACGCAGATATGCCACCAGCTCGTGGTGAATGTGCAGATGCCGGAGGAGGAGGGCGGTCTCGGCAAGAATGCGCTCTACATAGACACCGAGAACACCTTCCGCCCCGAGAGGGTTATACAGATGGCTGAGGCAAAGGGACTAAAGCCCGAGGAGACGCTGGAGAACATCGTGGTTGCCAGAGCCTACAACAGCGACCACCAGATGCTGCTGGTGGAGAAGGCGGAGGATGTTATAAGGGAGAAGAACATAGGTCTGGTGGTGGTTGACTCCCTCACCTCCCACTTCAGGAGCGACTACACTGGCAGGGGGATGCTCTCCGACAGGCAGCAGAAGCTCAACAGGCACATGCACTCGCTGCAGAGGCTGAGCGACATCCACAACCTGGCTGTTGTGGTGACCAACCAGGTGATGATGCGCCCCGACTTCTTCTTTGGCGACCCCACCGCACCCATAGGCGGGCACGTGGTGGCTCACGCTTCCACCTTCAGGGTGTACCTTAGGAAGTCCAAGGGCGGTAAGAGGGTGGCGAGGCTGATTGACTCGCCAAACCTGCCCGAGGGAGAGGCTATCTTCACCGTCGTTAAGGAAGGAATTAAGGACTGATGAAGCTCAGGGCGGTGGCTATTGACATTGATGGCACGCTTACCGATGAGAAGCGCAGGCTGGAGCTTGAAGCGGTGGCGATGCTCAGGAGGCTTGAGTGGCTCGGTGTCAAGGTTATCCTCGCCACCGGCAATGTGCTGTGCGTTACAGATACCATAAAAACCTTCATAGGCACCTCCGGACCTGTGATATGCGAGAATGGCGGAATAATCAAGGATGAGGAGCTGGGGGTGGTGCGCTACCTCGGCGACATACCCGAGGTGAGGAGGGCTTTCAACCACCTCGCCGCGCTCATGGATGTTAAGCTGGTGCCCTACTCGGAGCTCAGAAAGACGGAGGTGGCGCTGCTGAGGGACGGTGTAACCGTGGAGAGGGTCAGGGAGGCGCTGAGGGACTTCAGGGTGGAGGTGGTTGATACAAAGTTTGCCATCCACATAAAGTCCCCGGGGGTGAGCAAGGGCAGGGCGCTGGAGGAGATTGCAGGGCTCAGGGGGCTGAGGCTGGAGGAGATAGCAGCCATAGGGGACAGCGAGAATGACAGGGACATGCTGGAGAAGGCGGGGTATGCGGTGGCTGTGGGGGAGCCCGCGCTTGAGGATGTGGCTGACCTGGTGACCTCGGAGAGATACGGTGCAGGCGCCGTGCAGGCGCTCAGGCACCTGATTGAAATAAGTTTTTAAATGATAAATTATTAAGAATCTGTGCACCGGGTGTTGAGCATGGAGAAGCTGGAGCTCAGGTACAGGCAGGTTGATTCGTCGCTGGTGAAGAGGCTGAAGCAGATGCCTGGTGGCGAGGCGGTGGGAAGGTGCTACCAGTGCGGCACCTGCACGGCTTCCTGCGTGGTTAATGCCATGCTGGACAACTTCAACCCCAGAAGGGTTATAAGGATGGCGGTGCTGGGCATGCGGGAGGTGCTGGAGAGTGTTGAGCCCTGGTACTGCGCGGTCTGCTACATGTGCACCGAGCGCTGCCCCAGGAATGTAAAGCCTGTAAGCGTGCTCATGGCTGTGAAGAACCTCTCGGCGATTGAGGGCAAGGTGCCGCAGGCTTTCAGGAATATCAACGAGAATATCGCACGGATTGGCAGGCTGTTTGAGATTGATGACTTCACAAACTTCATGCGCGAGGACATGGGGCTTCCGCCAATTGAGCCGAGCGATGCAGAGGAGGTTGCCAAGCTCATCTCAGGCACGGAGTTTGAAAGGGTTGTGAAGGGAGAGGCTGAGAATGAGTGAGTACCTGTACTTCCCGGGCTGCAACATCCCCTACAGGGAGAACCAGTACGAGCTCTCGGCAAGAGCGGTGGCGAAGAAGCTCGGAATTGTGCTGAGAGATGCCAACTTCATCTGCTGCGGGCTCAATATTGAGCCTATTGATGAGTTTGCCTCCCTGCTATTTTCTGCAAGGAACATCGCAGTGGCGGAGGAGCAGGAGCTGCCTCTTGTTGCCCTGTGCAACGGCTGCTACAAGACGCTGAGGGTGGCTGACAGGAAGCTTAAGAAGGATGAGAGGCTCAGAGCTAAGGTGAACGAGAAGCTTGCAGAGGTGGGCAGGGAGTACAGGGGTACCAGCGAGGTCTACCACTTCCTGGAGGTGGTGAGCTCCGCCATAGGCGAGGAGCACATCGTCAGAAAGGTTGAGCTGAGGGTTGCCCCCTTCACGGGCTGTCACTCCACCAGACCCTCGGAGTACGTTGATTTTGGCGCGGAGGAGAAGCTGGCGGAGCTGATAAGGCTGGCTGGCGCAAAGGTGGTGCGGTACACCGACATGGACAAGTGCTGCGGTGCACCGCTGCTTGCTCTGGGAGAGGAGCTGGGCGTGAGCATAGCACGCCAGAGGCTGCTGAGCATGAAGGCGAGGGGTGCTCAGGCGGCGGTTACAATGTG
>JAADFH010000008.1:8035-8809 GCA_013152995.1 Methanobacteriota archaeon | reverse complement strand
TCTACCCAAGGTTTATATCCTCATCCACCAATATTATAGACAGGGTGATAAAAAGGTGGACATAAGAGAGTTCAGGACCACTGAAGAGATAGAGGTACCCAGCAGTCTCATAGACCAGGTTATAGGGCAGGACAAGGCAGTTGAGATTATCAAGAAGGCTGCTCTCCAGAAGAGGCACGTGCTGCTCATAGGCGAGCCCGGCACGGGTAAGAGCATGCTGGGTCAGGCGATGGCAGAGCTCCTGCCCGTGGAGGAGCTGGAAGACATCCTGGTGTATCCCAACCCGGACGACAAGAACAATCCTCGTGTTGAGGCGGTTAAGGCTGGTGAGGGTGAAGCTATAATCCAGCGCTACAAGGAGCAGAAGCGCCGTGTGGAGGCGCCCATAAACACCATGTTCAAGGTGCTCTTCATAACCGTGATGCTCATGGTGCTCTACTACATGCTCGTGCTCCAGCAGCCCTACGTGCTCTTCCTGGGCATAATCGCCTTCGTGTTCCTGCTGATGGGCAGGCAGTACATAAAGGTTAAGGATGAGGTGCTGGTGCCCAAGCTTCTGGTTAACAACAAGGGCATGAAAAAAGCCCCCTTCATAGACGCCACAGGGGCGCATGCGGGTGCGCTTCTGGGCGATGTCAGGCATGACCCCTTCCAGAGCGGCGGGCTTGAGACACCGCCGCACGAGCTTGTGGAGCCAGGGGCAATTCACAAGGCTCACAAGGGTGTGCTCTTCATTGATGAGATATCCACCCTGAGTATAGAGAGCCAGCAGTC
>JAADFH010000008.1:0-7963 GCA_013152995.1 Methanobacteriota archaeon | reverse complement strand
GTGCCCTGTGACTTCATACTCATAGCCGCCGGCAACCTGGACGTGGTGCGCAAGATGCATCCCGCGCTGCGTTCCAGGATAAGGGGCTACGGCTACGAGGTTTACATGAAGGATGTGATGGACGACACTCCTGAGAACAGGGACAGACTCGTGCAGTTTGTGGCTCAGGAGGTTATAAAAGACGGCAAAATCCCGCACTTCACCAGGGAGGCGGTCATAGAGATAATAGAGGAGGCAAGGCGCCGTGCAGGCAGAAGGGGCAAGCTGACACTGAAGCTCAGAGCCCTCGGCGGGCTTGTGAGAGCGGCTGGAGACGTTGCAATCAGCGAGGGTGCGCCCTATGTGGAGGCGAGGCATGTTCGCAAGGCTAAGAAGATCGCAAGAACCCTTGAGCAGCAGATAGCCGACCGCTACATAAGCCAGAAGAAGGACTACGAGGTGTACAGGGTTGAGGGCGCGGAGGTGGGCAAGGTCAACGGGCTTGCGGTTATAGGCAGCGACAGCGGTGTCATCCTGCCCATAGTTGCAGAGGTTGCGCCAGCTCAGAGCAGGGACGAGGGCAGGATTATAGCCACCGGCAAGCTGCGCACCATCGCCAAGGAGGCGATTCAGAACGTCAGCGCAATAATCAAGAAGCACACGGGCAGGGATATATCAAACTACGATGTCCACATCCAGTTCCTGCAGACCTACGAGGGTGTTGAGGGCGACAGCGCCAGCATCAGCGTGGCTACTGCGGTGTTCTCGGCGCTTGAGAACGTGCCCGTTGACCAGAGCGTGGCTATGACAGGCTCGCTCAGCGTGCGCGGCGACGTTCTGCCGGTCGGCGGGATAAATCCCAAGATAGAGGCTGCAATAAACGCAGGCATAAAGAAGGTTATAATACCCCACGGCAACCTTAAGGATGTGATGCTTGATCCAGAGAAGCGCAGCAAGATAGAGATAATACCTGTCAAGACCCTTCCGGAGGTTCTTGAGCAGGCGCTGTGCTGGAGCGAGGACAGAAAGAGCCTGCTGGACAGGGTGAAGAGTGTTATCTCGCTGCCCTCTGTTGACAAGGCGCTGCCAAGCGTGGACAAGCAGAGCGGGTGATGCTGACTGTGGACGAGTTTCAGGATATTCTGTCCCAGCTAAAAGTGCGCTTCGCAGACCTCAGGATGCACCGCACCCAGAGCACCACGTTCGTGCTGAAGGACGGAAGGGCGGAGGAGCTGAGCACGGGTGTGCATCAGGGCATCTCCCTGAGGGTGCTTGACAGGTGCTGGGGCTTTGCCTACTCAACCACCACTGAGAAGCTGCGGGAGATGCTGGCGTATGCAGCCAGGGCGGCGGCTCTGGGTGAAGGGAAGGTAAGCCTGGCGGAGGTGAGTCCCAAGAGCTACAGGGGAGAGGTGAAGGCTAAGCAGAGCCCCGCTTCCCTCGGCTCGGAAGAGAAGCTTGAGATACTAATGAGGGCGCACAGCGCAGCGGAGGAGCACGAGGGAGTAGCGAGCGTCACGGTGAGCTACCACGACGCCATGGTTGAGTTCCGCTACTGCAGCACCGAGGGCGCAGAGATAGAGGTGCGCTACCCCTGGGTGTCGCTGCAGGTTCAGGTTGTTGCGAGGGATGGGGGAGAGCTGCAGCATGCGCAGGAGCGTGCTGGAGGCGTGGCGGGGCTGGAGGTTCTTGGAGATGTGGAGGAGCTTGCTGAAAGAGCATGTGAGCGTGCGCTGAGGCTGCTCAGGGCGAAGCATTCGCCGGCTGGAAGGATGAAGGTGGTGATGGACCCCAAGCTGACGGGGGTGTTCATCCACGAGGCTCTCGGGCATGCCGCGGAGGCGGACCACGTGCTCAGGGGTGAGTCGGTGCTTGCGGGAATGCTGGGCAGCACCATAGCGGCTGAGCAGGTGAGCATCTACGACGACCCGTGCATTGAGGGCTCGCCGGGATACTACCTCTACGACGCCGAGGGTGTGGCTGCCAGGAGGAAAGCCCTGGTGGAGAGAGGAGTGCTCAGAGCCTACCTGCACACACGCGAGACCGCCGGGGCTATGAAGCAGGAGGCGGAGGGGAATGCAAGAGCGCAGGGCTACGCCTTCCCGCCTCTGCCCAGGATGAGCAACACCTGCATGCAGGCGGGGGATGCGGAGCTGGAGGAGATGCTGGAGTGTGCCCGCAGAGGTGTCTACCTGTGCGGCTCCCGTGGAGGCGAGGTTGACACCGCAAGGGGGGTGTTTCAGTTCAGCGCGGAGGAGGGTTTCCTGATAGAGGGCGGAGAGCTCACCACACCTCTGCGGGACGTCTCGCTGTCCGGCGAGACGCTTGAGATTCTGCGCAGGATTGAGCTCATCGGCAGGAGAAGGGAGATGCACCCCGGCTACTGCGGCAAGGACGGGCAGCTCGTGCCTGTGGGAGACCTTGCACCTGCGCTGCTCACCACAGCAAACGTGGGAGGCAGGGTATGACACCAGCAGGAGCGCTTCAGCGAATCTCGGAGCAGGGGTTTGAGGGGGAGGTGTACGTGCTTGAGTGCATGCGCTTCAGGCTGGAGTACAGCGCCATGGAGCTCAGGGCAGACGCTGGATACGAGCGCGGCTTCGGTGTCAGGGTACTCGGAGGAGGCAGGCTGGGCTTCGGGTACTCCACGCACTTAGAGACTGCGGTTGAGAGGGCGCTGGAGATTGCGAGGTGCTCCGCAAAAGCTGAGCTGGAGTTTGCAGCGCCGGAGAGCTACCCAGAGGCTAAGGTGTACGACAGGAGCGTTGAGGCTCTGGATGTGGAGCAGGGCAGGGAGCTGCTGATGCAGGCTGTGCACGCATGCTCGGAGCATGCCACGCCAACGCAGGCGAGCATGAGCTGGGCTTGCACGCGAAGGGAGGTTTACAACACCTCAGGTGTGGAGGCGGAGCAGCGCAGCACCGAGGTTGGCGTGCACGTCATGGCTGTTGCAGGGAATGCGAGCGGCATTCACTTTGCATCTGCACGCTCCCTGGGGAAGGTGAGCTTCGCAGAGGTTGGCAGGCGAGCGGGCTGGCTTGCGAAGAGCTCAAAGAATGCCAGCGGCGCTCCTGAGAGGGTGGAGAGTGTGGTGCTCAAGCCGGTGGCTGTGGCAGAGCTGCTGGAGCACGTGCTTGTTCCAGCCTTCAGCGCCGAGAACGTGCAGAGGGGCAGGAGCATGCTGGCTAGCAAGCTGGGGGAGCAGGTTTTCTGCGAGAACTTCAGCCTGTACGACGACCCCACCCTGCCCTTCAGCGCAGGCAGTTGTAGCTTTGACGACGAGGGTGTGGCCACTAAGAGGAAGGCGCTGGTGGAGAGAGGGGTGCTCAGAGCCTACCTGCACAGCCTGCTCACCGCCCGCAGAGCTGGAGAGAGCAGCACGGGCAATGCATTCAGGAGCAGCTACGCATCCCAGCCAGAGATTGATGCAACCAACCTGGTGGTAAGCGGTGGGGGTGGGGCAGAGGAGGATGGTGCGCTGGTGGTGCACGGGCTTATAGGAGCGCACACCGCCAATGTGGTGAGTGGAGACTTCTCCCTGGAGACGAGGAACGCCTTTTACGACGGTACTCCTGTGAGAAAGGCAATCATAGCAGGAAATGTTTATGAGATGCTGAGCACCGCAAGCTTTGGCTCGGATGCAGAGGAGGTTGCGGGAGTGCTCACCCCGAGCATGCGGACCGAGAGCCTGAGAGTCACAGGATAGGTGGTGCGGTTGAAGCTGTTTGTCAGGGCGCAGCCGCTGCAGAAGAAGCTCCACGCAAGAGAGGAGGAGAGGATCAGCAAGAGGTACGAGGAGATTCTCAGGTACCTTGACCTGGATGATGAGGAGATATCAACCACCTGCTTCAGGGTGGAGGAGGTGATTGAGGGTGTGCCCGAGTTCCTCAGGGGGTACCTGCTGTGCATAAAGCGGGGAAGGGCAAAGTTCAGGTACTTCATAACCCTGTACCTCAAGCGGGATGAGGAGATTCACGACCGCCTCACGCTGTTTTTTGATGAGAAGGGGGAGCATGTTGAGACCGAGTACATTCACTCCCTGGGGAGGGTGCACAGAATGGAGGATGAGACCAGGATAAGGGAGTACGAGTGCGCCATAGAGGGGCTCTTCTCCCACGTGCTCGGCGAGAGGGTGGAGCTGATAATTGAGCTGCCGTGATAGCATGTTCTGCGAATGTTTTGCGGAGCGCGGCTCGGAGCTGGGTAGGGAGCTCAGGAGGAGGCTTGAGCTTGACAGGTGCCCGAGCTTGGAGGAGAAGCTTGAGGTGCTCCGCGCTGGCGCAGGGGAGTACATAGCCTTCACCTGGGCACGTGCTGAAGGCGGCGCAAGGCTGAGCGTGCATGGGGGAATGTTTTTTCATGCGATTAAACATACGCATATTGAGAGGCTGAGGCAGGTGCTGTGCAGCTCGCTCAGGAGCTTTGTGAGCTCAGCCACTGAGTGCAGGGTTTCATGCCTGAGGTGCGGTGAGAGGTGTGAGATGCTTGTGAGCGAGGTGGTGCAGGATGAAGGAGGCTGTTAGCAGGCTGCTTGCTGAGGGTGGCAGGAGCTTCTGGAGCATTGTGGGCAGGTGGGAGTACAGGCTGAAGGACCTTGTGGATGCGCTGAATGAGATGCACGAGCAGGGTGAGCTGGTGGTGAGGAACGGCACCCTTGAGCTCAGGGACGCTGAGAGGCTGCGCAGGCTGGGGGAGCGAACCTGCAGGTGCTGCAGGGGAAGGGGGGTGGAGGTGAAGAATACCTCCCTGCTCAGACGCTTCAGGAGGCTGCTGAAGGAGCGCCCCCTCACCACAGCCGACTACTTCCAGGGGAACATGGACGCGGAGAGCGTGGTGGCGAGGGTCTACCTGATGGATGCCAGGGACGGGCTGGCTGGAAGGAGGATCTGCTTGGTGGGGGATGATGACTACCTCAGCCTGGCGCTTGCGCTTACAAACCTGCCGGAGCGCGTGTACGTGCTGGAGATAGACGAGAGAATCGGGGAGTTTATTGAGAGCTGCGCCCGCAGGGATGGGCTGGAGATTGAGTTCATCCACTACAGCGTTGAGGAGCCGCTGCCAAAGGAGCTCAGGGGGAGGTGCCACATATTCTCCACTGAGCCCCTGGAGACGCTCTCAGGCTTCCTGAGCTTCTTCGCAAGGGGTGCGGGAACCCTTGCAGGCAGGAACTGCTCGGGGTACGTTGGACTGACGAACCTGGAGTGCTCGCTGGAGAAGTGGAGGAGGATTCAGCAGGAGATGCTCGGCATGGGCTTCGTGATAACCGAGCTGCGCAGGAGGTTCTCATCCTATCCGATGGAGTACCCCGAAGATGATGTTTACTTAGAGCAGGTGATGAATTCGCTGAGCTTCAGCGTGAAGCCCAACAGGAAGGGAATGTGGTACTTCTCGCACCTGTTCAGGGTTGAGGCTGTGGAGAAGCCCACGCCCTCGCCAGCGCCTGACGAGAGGGTGGAGATTGAGCTCTACGACCCGGGGGATGACATGACTTATCCCGGGCGTCGTTAGCGTTTTGAGTTGAGCCATGCACTGGCTGATTCGCCCGGATGCGGTGACAGCCTTCAGCGACAGGGGCGTGAGAGCGGCGCTCCCCAAGTACATTGAGGTGGCTGAGGACAGGAGGGACGCCAACTTCAGAATTGCACGCATGATTGAGGCTGATTTCGGAGATGACGAGAGCTTGGAGGAGCTGTGGCGGCTGCACTCCGAGCTGATGCAGGAGTACAGGAGGCTGAGGAGAAGGGAGCGGGCAGGTGATGCAGCGGAGCGCAGCCTGATGCACCTCAAGCATGCGATAGCGCTGCGAATGCTGGAGCGCTGCGAGTTCTGCGAGCGCAGGTGCAGGTGCAACCGCAGGAAGGGCGAGCTCGGCTTCTGCGGCGCAGGTGCAGAGGCGAGGCTGAGCTCGGAGTTCATGCACATGGGCGAGGAGGCTTGCCTGGTGCCGAGCCACACGCTGTTCTTCACGGGCTGCAACTTCTACTGCGTCTACTGCCAGAACTGGACGATTTCCAGGAGGGTTGAGAAGGGAGTGCCCGTCACGGGCAGGATGCTGGCGGAGATGGTGGAGAGGCGGCGCATAGGGGAGAAGAGCAGGAACGTAAACCTTGTGGGCGGCTCGCCGACGCCGAGCATGCACGTGGCGCTTGAGATGCTGTGCCACCTCAGGGTGAATGTGCCGGTGGTGTGGAACTCAAACATGTACATGAGCGAGAAGAGCATGAGCCTGCTGGAGGGTGCGGTTGATGTATACCTTGCTGACTTCAAGTACGGCAGCGATGAGTGCGCTAAGGAGCTCTCCAGAGTTGACAGGTACTTTGAGGTTGTCACCAGGAACCTGCTGGCGGCGAGGGTGCAGGGGGCTGAGCTGCTGATACGCCACTTGGTGCTTCCGGGGCATGTGGACTGCTGCACCAGGCGGGTGCTGGAGTGGGTGGCTGAGAACCTGGGCAACTCCGCAAGGCTCAACATAATGCCCCAGTACCGACCCGAGTTTGAGGCTTACAGGCACAGGGGGCTGTCAAGGAGGGTCTCCAGGGCTGAGATGGAGGAGGCGCTGGGGTACGCTAAGGAGCTGGGGCTGTGGAATCTGGAGAGGTGGTAGAGTGAGGATAGTGCCGCTGATTTCCTCGGGCTACGACTCCAACGCCTACGTGCTGCTCGGGGAGAGGGTGGCTGTGATTGACACGGGTTTGAGCGCAGAGAGCATGCGCAGCAGAATCGCAGGAGTGGTTGAGGCTGAGAGGGTGGAGCTGGTGCTGAACACCCATGCGCACATTGACCACTGCGGGGGCAACCGCACCTTCGGTAACGCCGAGGTGCTGCTGCATGAGCTTGACGCAGAGGCTGCGAGCAGCGGCAGCTACTACGGCACCGCCTCGCTGTTCGGCACAGGCGGAGAATGCAAGCCCGGAAGGCTGCTGAAGGACGGAGCGAGGGTTGACCTGGGCGGGGAGGTGCTGGAGGTGATTCACACACCAGGGCACACGCCGGGGAGCATCTGCCTGTACCTGCGTGAGAGGGGTGCGCTCTTCTCCGGCGATACGCTCTTCGCCGGGGGCAGCTTCGGCAGGACAGACCTGCCTGGAGGGGATATGAGGCAGCTCGTTGAGTCGCTGCGCAGGATTGCGGAGCTTGACATTGAGGTTCTCTACCCGGGGCACATGGAGGTGGTTGAGGGAGAGGAGGCGAGGGAGTGCGCTGAGGTTGCATGCGAGGCTGCGGAGAGGTTTCTCTAAGCCTGCCCTTCAGCCACCCTGATGTACACCATCACAAACACCAGGAACCAGGCTGGGAAGATGAAGTAGCCGGCGTAGTCGTGGACCAGCCTGAGAGCGTCCCAGCCGTAGTGGTAGCCCGCCAGCACTATCAGAACCAGGCGGAGGATGTTCTGGGCGGAGGTGCCCAGGATGCCGAAGAGGAAGAGCGCTGCACGCCTCTTCCAGCTCATCGGGTAGTCCAGGCTCATGAGCGCAAAGAGGGAGAGGAATATTGTTACAGAGGCTATGCCTGAGCTGGGCGCACCTATCCAGACTGCTATGGGCTCGCCCGAGAAGCTGGTGAAGCTAAGTGTCTGCTCAACCCTGACGAACTCGTAGCCGAGCAGGCTGAGCACGCCGGCGAGAATGCGGGTGGTGGTGAGGGAGTACTGCTTCTCCATGTACATGCTGAACACGTGCGGAAATGCCACCGCAAAGGCAAAGATGCCAGTTACCACAGCGGGCAGCGTACCAGCCCTGCCGTACATCCCGAGCGCAAGCCCCGAGAGGATGCTCACCGTGCCGAGCACCACAAACCTGGGCTCAGCCACCGCAAGGAGAAGCCAGAAGCCTGCCAGCACGAGCACCGCTCCTGAAAGCCTGTGGTGGGGCTCAGGTGTGCCGAGCTCTGCCAGCAGCCTGTGGCGGTTGATGTAGAGCCAGAGCACGCACAGTCCGAGAACCGCCCAGGCGTAAATGCCAGTTTCACGAAGGTAATTCTCGGG
>JAADFH010000007.1 GCA_013152995.1 Methanobacteriota archaeon | reverse complement strand
CCATGTGCGGCTCCCGATATAGCCACCGCTAACAGCAGAGCTACAGCTACAGAGACAACTAATCCATGCTTATTCATCTAAATAACCCCCCTAAATACCTTCCCGTTGTCAGCGTTGTATTTAAAGGTTGTGTTTCGTTCTCCGAAAAACCGCAGGCATGCTGCGCTCAGAAGTCTGTCATCACCCTGAACTGGTCAACTTCCTGCACGCCCATCTCCTTCAGGAACGCTCTGGCGGCGCCTGTAACGTCCTTGGCACAGGTTATCGCCCTGCCCACCACCAGTATGTCAGCACCCGAGGCGAGCGCCTCCTTCACCCTCTCCACCCTTATGCCTCCCGCAACTGCCACCAGCGTTCTGTCGCCGCACACCTTCTTGATCTCGCTGATGTTGCCCCACTCGCTCTCCTGGCTGTGCTCCACATCTATTGCCCTGTGCAGCTCCACTATGTCTGGCTTAACCTTCAGCTTCTTCAGCACCGCCACTGGATCAGGGACATTCAGGGTGTCCATCAGCGAGAGCGCGCCCACCTTTCTGCACTCCTCTATGAACTTCTCCATGGTCTTCAGGGGTGCAAGACCTGAGAAGCCTATAACGTCGGCGGTGGCGTCGCCAGCCATCCTCGCCTCAAGGTTGCCGGTGTCTAAGGTTTTGAGGTCAGCCACCACCACGCTCTCCGGGCGGAGCTGGTGAATCTTCTGCACCACCTCCACACCGTAGCGCTTTATCAGCGGTGTACCAGCCTCAATTATTATGGCATCGCTCCTGGGCAGGGCTCTTATTATACCCTCAACCCTGCGCCAGTCCGGGATGTCAAGCGCAACCTCCAGATAAGGAGGATGCTTCAGGTTGTTTATCCTGAAACCTATCATCGCATGCATAGACTTATCCTTCTCCTCTAAAACCTTATCTATACACGGGAACTTCTGCATGGCTCTGCGCAGCGCAAGCTTGGTCGCGGCGTAGTTGTAGCGGTAGATGCGCTGATAGTCCCTGCCCCTGGGATGGATGAACACCGAAACTATGGCTACCAGCCTCTCCGCCTCCGACTTCGGGATTATCCCCTCCTCCACCGCATCTGCCACAGCCTTTGCCACAGCACTCTGCGCCGGACCGAAGACCTTCTCCGCATCCTCAAGGCTCCTTATGGTCACCTTGGGGATTATCAGTGTGGCTGGCTTCGTCAGGAGGTTCGGTCTTATGACTCCCAGAATTGGCGTGTGCCCCATGCGTGGCTGGGCGAGAGCGTTCACAAAGGCTCTGCCCGCTGCCCCGCTCTTGGGACCTATTATCAGGTCAATGTGCGCAATCTCCGGCTCCTCACCTACCAGAGCCTCACCCACGAGAAACTCGTCCTCAATCATGGTCAGTCGTAGTGGTCTATTTTGTACTCATAGCCTGAAGCTTCCGCAAACTCCACCAGCTCGCTGTCCTCGTGCCAGATTCTTATGTGGATGTAGCCCCTGCGGTCGTCCAGACCCATAATCTCGCGCACAAACGCGGGAAAGTCAGGTGGAAGCGTGCGGTCGTTCCTGAGCAGATACTCTAAGTAATCGCACAGGAACCTTATCCTGCCCTGCTTTCCCTTATCCTTCAGCTTAACCTTCAGCTTCTTGTGAAACACGCTTTCCTCTGAGCCTCTGCAGCACTCTCCCAAGGTTCACCACCGGAATAACAACACTCTCGGGCAGGGTATTTAAACGTTTTCCCCATGCATGGGTGCTGTCAAGTTAACCTGCCTCCCACCTTCAGCATGTTGCAGAATCTTTTCAATTTTTCTGGTATGTGGATGGTCCAGAGGTATCGTGAGGTTTGATGCACCCTTTTATGGCTGTAAGACATAGCAAGAGCCACGGAACGTTTGATATACGCTAAAGTTTGCTGTATCTGCACAAGTCATGCCAAATACCCTGCTTATGTCTCTGTTCTAGCTCAACCATCAGCCATAACAGCAGCTTTTATCAGTACCTTGTCATGGCTCAAGCTCTGTCTCATCGCCTTCAAGATAGCCCCTAAGCAGCAAGCCAGCGAGTAGAGTGCTCTTGTCACCGGAGGCAGCCGCTGGCGCTGGGATATTGCTTGAGGCATTACATCACCACACACCAAGCCTCTAACACAAGAGCAAAGTTTAAGTGGTGCGCATGCGAGGGTTTAGTGATGGAGAGGCGAGATGTGCACAGCATGCGTGTGGAGGAACTGATGACGAAGTACGTGCTCATGGTGGAGCCGGAGATGCGGGTGGCGGATGTGATGAGCAGGATGCTTGAGCACAATTTCAGGTGTGTTATCGTGGGCGACCGCTACCGCGAGCTGGGGCTGGTGACAAGATTTGACATACTTGAGAAGGTTATCGGAGCGGGTAAGGACCCGCTGAAGGTCAGGGTGGTGGATATCATGGAGAAGCCGCTGGTGTACATAGATGCCAGCGCCACCGTTGGTGAGGCTGCAAAGCTGATGGGCAGCAACCAGATATGCAACCTGCCCGTGAGGAAGAATGGTGAGACGGTGGGGATAATAGGCAGCACCGACATATTCAATGAGTACGTGAAGAGGTACTGATGGGCCGGTGGTCTAGGGGTTATGACGTCACGCTTACAACGTGAAGGTCGGCGGTTCAAATCCGCCCCGGCCCATGCTTAAAAGGGAGATGGAGGTGAGGAGCTGTGCATGTATGTGCGGGAGGCGAGTACGAGGAGCGGGCTCCGCTGAGCAGGGGTATTCTTGCCCTGATTGCGGTGGGTGGTGGTGTGCTTATTACCGCAGTGCTGCTCTCGCTCGCTGGGGCTGTGCAGCTACCGCCGGGGGTGGCTGTGGGTGGAGCAGCTGTCCTGCTCCTGGCGCTGGGCTCTTTTGCAAGCATGCGCTTCAGGCTCACGGAGAGTGAGCTGGAGGCGAGGATGTTCCCGGTGAGCTACAGGGTGAGGTACGGGGATATTGAGAGGGTGGAGCTGGGTGAGGTGCCCTGGTATGCGGGCTGGGGGCTCAGGGTGCTGGGCAGAAAGCTGGCTTTCGTGAGCAGGCATGGGAAGGCGGTGTGGATTAAGAGGCGGGGTGATGGGGTCTTCAGGGAGGTTATCGTGACTCCACGGGAGCCGGAGAGGTTTGCGGAGATGCTTATGCGCAGGGTGAGGGGAGAAAAGGCTTAAGCGAGGGAAGCCTATAGCGGTGCATGGAGCTTGCAGAGCTGAGCATGGGTGAGGTGGAGGCTTACCTGAGGCGCAGGCGGGATGTGCTTCTCCCGGTTGGCTCCTTAGAGGAGCATGGCTACCACCTGCCCCTGGGCACGGATACGATGATTGCGGTGGCGGTGTGCAGGGAGGCGAGCAGGAGAACGGGTATTGCATGTGCACCGCCTGTGTGGTACAATTTTTCCAGGTCAACCCGCGGTTATGCCGGGACGGTGATGACGGGCAGGGAGGAGCTGAAGAGGTATGTTGCGGGGGTGCTGCAGGGGCTGGCTGAGAGCGGGTTCCGCAGGATTGTGGTGGTGCCGGGGCACTTCAGCCGGGCGAGCGTGGAGGCGCTTGAGGAGGCGTGTGCCGGAGCTGAGGTTGATGCGGGTGTTTTTGATTTTTCGTCCCTGAGCTTCTCAGACATACTGGAGACGCAGCCCATGCATGCGTGTGAGGCTGAAACTTCGCTGATGCTGTACCTGCATCCAGAGGCGGTGAGGATGGAGCTTGCGGTGGATGAGGAAATCGCCGTGGAGGGGGATATGCTGCGCAGAACGAAGAGCGGGGTGTTTGGCACGCCCAGCAGGGCTTCTGCAGAGAAGGGCAGGGCGATATTTGAGCGCATTGTGGCAGAGCTGTGCAGATGCCTCGGGAAGGGGTAGGGCAGGGAGGAGATAACCAGTGCCCTGGCTGAACCTCCCGCTCTACGGTGCACTGGAATGAAGGCGAGCGAGCATGGCTGTTTCTGTGGAAGAAAGTGTTATTAAGAAAGAATGCAAGAGAACTATAGGATGCCCGCCAAGATTATCAGAGACCCTGTGCATGGTGATGTGTTTATCACGGAGGCGGAGCTTGAGCTCATAGACACGCCCGAATTTCAGAGGCTTCGCAGAATCAAGCAGCTCGGGATGTCTTCTCTGGTGTATCCCAGCGCCAACCACACCAGGTTTGAGCACTCCCTGGGTGCGCTGCACCTGGCGGGCAGGCTGGTGAGCAGGCTCGGGCTCAGCCAGGAGGATGCGTGTCTGCTCAGGATTGCGGCGCTGCTCCACGACCTGGGGCATGGACCGCTTTCCCACACCAGCGAGGAGCTCCTGGCGAGGTACTCGGATGCCTCGCATGAGAAGCTGACCGCGGAGACCATAGCGCATTCAGAGGTGGCGGATGTGCTCCACAGCCACGGGCTCTCGCCGGGGGAGGTGGTGAGGGTGCTGGAGGGTGGCGCCGGCTACCTGAGCAGGATGATAAGCGGGGAGTTTGATATAGACAGGATGGACTACCTGGTGAGGGATGCCCACCACACGGGTGTGGCTTACGGGGTGATAGACCTGGACAGGCTCATAAACACCCTGCACCTCAGGGATGGGCTGCTGGTGGTGGAGGAGCGGGGACTCAGGGCGGTTGAGGGGCTGCTGGTGGCGAGGTTCCTGATGATACCCACGGTCTACCTGCACCACACCTCGCGCATAGCTGATGCGATGTTCCTCAAAGCCATGGAGATGGCGGTGGAGCTGAAGCTGCTGAGCTTCAGGGAGCTGATGAGGATGGATGACTTCCAGGTGACCTGCTTCCTAAGGTCAGCGGGCGGGTACATCGGCGAGATCGGCGAGAGGCTTGACCACAGGAGGCTGTTCAAGAAGGTGGTGCAGCTGACCTGGAACTCCCTGGGGGAGGAGAGAGCCGCAAGGCTCATTGAGCTCAGGAGCAGGGTGGACAGGCTGGCGAGGATTGAGAGGGAGCTTGCCGAGGATGCCAAGCTGGAGTACGGCTACGTGCTGCTGGACATCCCCCCGGAGCCCAGCTATCAGGAGCAGGAGGCTCCAGTGCTGGTGGAGGGGGAGGTCAGGAGGATTGGCGAGGTGTCGCCGCTGGTGCGGGTGCTCAGGGTGGCGCAGAAAACTCACTGGAGCGTGGGGGTGTACGCCCCGGAGGAGCATGTCGCAAAAGTGGCGAGGGTGGCTGAGGCGCTGGAGAGTTACCTGACGTGAGGCTTCCCAAAAGTATTTAATCCTGTGCTCCGCTACTTAATACAGATGCTTATGAAGATGCTGAGAGTGGCAGCGGTTCTCTCAATAATAATAGTCGTGCTGGGTATTGTGGGAATAAACCTGGTGCTTTCTGTTAAGGAAGACGCCTCCGCAATGCGTGAGGAGAACCTGGGGGTTTTTCTGGTGAGTCCCGGGAGCAGCCAGGTTGAGCTGGCGGTGGTGCTGATACAGAGCACGGGGGAGACGGTGCTGCTGAAGAACTCGCAGCAGGTTGGGGGAACAAGCCTGAGGGAGGTGTTCAGGGATTCGGAGAAGGAGGGTGCCTACTCACTGGTGGGGACGGAGCTTGAGGGCTATGTCTTCAGCGATGGCAGTGTTTCCACCAGAATGGTGAGGGTTGACAGGGTGGCTGTGGTGGAGGATACGGTTCTTGAGCAGGTGCTGCGCCCGGCAGGCGAGCAGAGGATTGTGCAGGAGTTCGGGAGTCTGAGCGCAAGCACAACCCTTGACGCCGGCGAGCTGGTGGAGATGCTCAGGGGTAACATGGACGCGGTTACCTGGAAGGTGAGGATTGATACCCCGCTTCTGAGCGTGGAGCGGAGCGTGAAGACCTCGGAGCTTCTGCGCATGGCTGAGACTGCAGGGGTGGAGGTGGATGAGGAGCTGATAAAGGCGTACGTGCTTGCGGAGTTTGGCAGCCAGGCTTCGCCGGTGCTCAGAGAGAACCAGAAGCAGACCATAGTAACGGTGCTCTCGGCGTACAGGCAGGGGAAGCTCAGGATTTACCCGGAGAACACGCTGACGAGGGCGCTGAGGTACCTGCCGGAGAGCCTGCTGCTGAAGATGGTGGGTGCTGCATGAAGTACCTGAGGCTGAGCTGGGAGGATATTGAGAGGCAGTGCGTTGAACTCGCCAGGATGCTGAAGCGCTCAAAGGTGAATGCGGAGATGATTATAGGGATTTCAAGAGGCGGGCTGGTGCCGGCGAGGCTGCTGAGTGACCTGCTGGACAACCACGAGCTGCACACCATGAGGGTGAAGTTCTATACGGGCATAGGGAAGGTTGGAGATAAGCCTGTGATCCTGCATCCCACGCAGGTGGATGTTACGGGCAGAAGTGTGCTTCTCGTGGATGATATCGCAGACAGCGGCAGGAGCCTGCGCACCGCTAAGGAGCACTTAGAGAAGAGGGGTGCTGGCGAGATCGTGGTGGCGACGCTGATGAAGAAGCCCGGCTCTGTGATAACACCCGACTTCTATGTGCAGGAGACTGACGCCTGGGTGATTTTCCCCTGGGAGGCGAGGGAGACCGCAAGGCTCATTGCCTCAAGCGCCGAGAGCAGGGAGATGGCGAGGGAGGAGCTGAGGCTCGCGGGACTTGTGGATGTTGCAGATGAGCTGGAGGAGGATTGCTGATGCGCATGCCGGTGGATGTGAGCAGGATTTATGAGGGCGAGAGGATTCCGGAGCAGGAGGTGTTTGTCACCCTGGAGGGTGTGGAGCTGCTGAGGGTGAGCGAGGAGCTCAGGGAGGGCGTGGCTGTCAGCGGCAGGGAGCTGGAGGAGATGAAGCGGGGGGAGCGCCTGCCTTTCGGGCTGAGGGTGCTGGTTAAGGGCAGGGTGAGCGAGGACGCTGAGGGTGTGCTGGAGCGCAGGCTGCACGAGTTCATAAACTACATCCAGGGTGTGGTGCACGAGGGCTCAAGGGATAATGTGAGGATGATAATCAGCACGAGGGCTGTGGAGCAGGGGCTGAAGCTGGAGCACATCGGCATGGTGCTGGTGGAGCTGCTGAAGAAGGAGTATCCTGCGATTTCTGGTGTGAGTGTGGAGGTTATCACGGATGAGGGAGCTGTGAGGGAGCTGGCAGAGCAGGCGGCGGAGGTGTACAGGAGAAGGGATGAGAGGGCGGCTTCGCTGAGGGATGAGGATGTGGATGTGTTCTACGCCTGCGAGATATGCGAGAATCACGCCCCGAGGCATGAGTGCATCATCTCGCCCTCAAGACCCTCCGGATGCGGGGTTATCTCCTGGCTGGAGGCGAGGGCTGCAGCGGAGATGGGTGACCAGGCGCTTAAGCCTGTGAGCAAGGGCAGAGCTATTGATGAGGCTAAGGGTGAGTTTGAGGGTGTGAATGAGCATTCTAAGGCGAAGGGCAAGGAGAGGGTGTTCCTGCACAGCATATTTGAGCATCCGCATTCCCAGTGCTCCTGCGCACAGGCGGTGGTGTTCTACATTCCCGAGGTGGATGGCATAGGCATAGTGGATGCGGGATTTAAGGGTAAGACACCCTTCGGGCTGGATTTCGCAAGCATAATAAAGCAGATTGGCGATGGCAGCCAGCACACAGGATTCACGGGTGTCTCAATCGCCTACCTGCGCTCTCCGAAGTTCCTGCAGGGTGACGGGGGATGGAGCAGGGTGGTGTGGATGCCGGCGCACCTGAAGGAGATGCTGAGGGATGTTATTCCTGCAGAGCGGCTGGAGAGGATTCTGACGGAGCGTGAGGCTGCCACTGTTGAGGAGCTGCAGAGGCTGCTGGGTGCCAGAAGGGAGGAGAGTGCAGAGGGGGAGAGGCAGGAGCAGGTGGTGCTTGTGCCGGGGAGATGGAGGTTCAGGGTGAACTTCCAGAATGCGGAGTTCAGGGTCGGAAAGGTGATTATTGAGTAGTCTCAGCGCTTACAGGATTCAGGTGGCTCAGCTCATTCATGATTTTAAAAATTCTTTGTAAATGGAAGAGCAGATAAAACTGCTGGAGGAACTTATTTTCATGATAAGGGAAGAGGTAAAAAAGAGGAGCATTCTGGAGCTGAGAGGTCTGGGAAGGGAGGCATGGAAGGGGGTTAGCGTGGAGGAGTACATAGAGGGTGA
>JAADFH010000006.1 GCA_013152995.1 Methanobacteriota archaeon | reverse complement strand
TGGGCTTCTCCATAGAGAGCATCCTTGAGGCTCTCGGCGGCAGCTTGGAGCCCCTGCTGGAGGCGATTAAGAAAGGAGACATCAAGGGCGTCGTTGCCTTAGTGAGCTGCACCACCCTGAGGAACGGTCCCCACGATGAGAACACCGTCACCATAGCGAAGGAGCTCATAAAGAGGGACATCCTGGTGCTCAGCATGGGCTGCGGCAACGCCGCGGTGCAGGTGGCTGGGCTTACCAGCCTTGAGGCGCAGGAGCTCGCAGGCGAAAGGCTGAAGAAGGTGCTGAAGGCGCTGAACATTCCGCCGGTGCTCAGCTTCGGCACGTGCACCGACACAGGCAGGCTGGCGCAGCTCGTGGTTGCTATCGCAAATGAGCTGGGCGTGGATACGGCGCAGCTTCCCATTGCAGCCACCGCTCCGGAGTACATGGAGCAGAAGGCTACCATAGACGCGATTTTTGCGGTGGCTCTGGGCGTGTACACCCACGTCGCACCCCTGCCTCCCGTGACGGGCGCACCCGAGCTGGTGAAGCTGCTCACAAGCGAGGTTGAGAGCCTCACCGGCGGCAAGCTTGCGCCGGAGTGCGACCCCATTGAGGCGGTGGACTGGATTGAGAAGCACATCATGAAGCGCAGGAAGGAGCTTGGAATTTAGACGTTAGGCAGCAGTGCTCAGGTGATGCGGCGATTCTGGAAGGAGACCGACTACTTAGACGGAGAGGTTAGCGCAGGGGCTGTGGTGCTTCCTGCAGGGGAATGCGCATGGGCAGCCAGAGCAGGCTGCCACATGTGCGGGTATTCAGAGATGGAGAGGCGCTCCTCTCCGTCTTCTATTATTAAAACGCTCTCACGGGCGCTTGAGGAGCTCTCAGAGGTTGAGTACCTGAAGATATTCAATTCTGGCAGCTTTTTTGATGAGCGTCAGATTCCCGCAGGCACAAGAGCAGAGATTTATCGCATGCTCAGGTCACGCAGCTTCAGAAGGGTGCAGGTGGAGTCAAGACCTGAGTTCCTGACGGAGGAGGTGCTTGAAGAGGCTGTGGCTGAGATTGATGCGGAGCTTGAGGTGGGTATAGGGCTGGAGAGCGCAAGTGACTACGTGAGGGAGGTGTTTGTCAACAAGGGCTTCAGCCTGAGCGAGTTTGAGGATGCGGTGCGCAGGTGCAGGGAGGCTGGGGTGAGGGTTAAGGCGTACCTGCTGGTGAAGCCACCTTTCATGAGCGAGGCTGAGGCTGTGGAGGATGCGGTGGAGAGCGGGGTTACTGCCGCACGCTTAGGGGCTGAGAGGCTCAGCTACAACCCCGTGTGCATCCACAGGGGGACGCTGGTGGAGAGGTTGTTCCTCAGGGGTGAGTACTCCCCGCCCTGGCTGTGGAGCGTGGTGGAGGTGCTGCGCAGGGTTAAGGGGAGGGTGCGTATTCCGGTTGTGTGCCATCCCTCAGGAGCGGGCACCAGGAGGGGTGCCAGCAACTGCAGGAGGTGCAGCGCACGTGTGGCGCAGGCGATACGCAGGTTCTCTGCCACCCAGGAGATGAGCTGGATTGAGGGGCTGGAGTGCAGCTGCAGGGAGCGCTGGAGGCTGGAGCTGAGGTCGGAGGTGCTGGCGAGGTGAGGCTGAAGCTGAGGGGGGTTTACGGGAGCAGAGCCGAGGGCAGGCTGCTGGTGAGCACCGAGCCCATAAGCTTCCTGGGGGGTGTTGATAAGAGCGGCAGGGTGGTGGAGCGCTCGCATCCGCTTCAGGGCAGGCGAATAGCGGGTGCGCTGCTGGTGCTGCCGCGCTCCAAGGGCTCCACGGTGGGGTGCTATGTCATGTACTCCCTCGCCAGGCACCGCTGTGCTCCCGCAGCCATAGTTGCGGAGCAGGCAGATGAGCTGCTGGTGAGCGGGTGCGTCATCTCGGGTATCCCGCTGGGGGTGTGCGAGGGCGCGGTTGAGAGACTCTCCAGCTACAGCGGGCGCAGGGCGGTGCTTGAGCTCACGCAGGGATACCTGGAGGTGGAGGAGTGAACCTGCAGGAGTTTGAGGAGCTGGTGGCGAGGGGTTTCCACGTGCTCAGGGTGCACGAGCGCATGCCGCCGATATTTGAGGTTGCGCCTGTGTACTCGCACACCGACAGCTTCAGGGCGGTGCTTCTCGCCTTTGAGCGCACCCCCTACTACCCTGTATACAGGAGAACCAAGGATGGAAGGTATGTGGTGAGCTTTATACCCAAGCGGGAGCATGCTGGCGGCGCCTCAGCCATGCACCTGCTGCTCCTCCTCCTGACCATGGGGAGCGTTACCGCAGCGGGCTACCTGTGGTGGGCTGGCGGAAATCTTGCACTCAGCCTGGTGTTCGCAGGGGCGCTGCTCACCATACTGGGCGGGCACGAGCTGGGGCATTATGCGGTTGCGAGGGCGAGGAGGATGAATGCCAGCCTGCCCATGTTCATACCCGTGCCCCCGAACATCTTCCCCTTCGGCACCATGGGGGCGGTGATTACCATGCGCTCACCTGTGCCCGACAGGAGCTCACTCGTGGCGCTGGGCATAGCAGGACCCCTCGCGGGCTTCCTGCTGGCGATACCCGTGGCTGCCTACGGGCTGAGCCACTCCTCCCCTGTGGAGCCGCAGAGCGCCGAGGGTATAGCCTTTGCCATGCCGCTGGCGATGCAGCTCCTGGCGGAGCTGCTGATACCTGAGGCTGGCGGCGGCATAGCCCCGCATCCCCTCGCCATGGCTGGCTGGATAGGGCTGTTTGTGACCTCCATAAATCTCATCCCGCTGGGTCAGCTTGATGGCGGGCACATAGTAAGGGCTATCGCACCCAGACGCTACAGGAGCGTGTACTTCGGGGTGTTCGCCCTCCTCGTCGCCTCGGCAGTGCTCTGGCCGGGCTGGCTGGTGTGGGCGGTTCTTGCGTACGTGCTGACGAAGCTCAAGCATCCGGGTCCGCTGGATGATGTCTCACCGCTGAGCAGAAGGGCGAAGGTGCTTGCGGCGGTTGCGGCTCTGGTTATGATTCTCAGCTTTATGCCCGTTCCCTTTGTCATCGCAGGGGGTGGGCTATGAGGAGGAACAGAAGCCTTGAGCGCAGGATTGCAAGGGAGAGAATGGAGATTCTCATGCAGCTCGCGGAGGAGGTTTTTCACAGGGACAGAAAGCTTGCAAGGAGGTACGTGCAGCTGGCAAGGAGGATAGCAATGAAGTACAATCTGCGCTTTCCCGCAGGCTGGAAGAGGAGGTTCTGCAGGAGGTGTGGAAGCTTCTTAGTGCCGGGGGTTAACCTGAGGGTGAGGTGCAGGAAGCTCAGGGTTATATACACCTGCTTGGAGTGCGGGCACGTGAGAAGGGTGCCCTACGCAAGAGAGAAATTGCAAATGAGATTGCAGACGCTACACACAGATGCGTAGGTGGTAGTTATCATACAAGGAGGTTGTGCATGCCGACGGTTTATGATGTTCCACCCGCAGAGCTTATACGCGAGCTCACCGCTGAGCTGAAGAAGCTGGAGAAGCTCAAGCCACCCCGCTGGGCAGCTTTCGTAAAGACGGGGGCAAACAGAGAGCGTGCCCCGGTGCAGAAGGACTGGTGGTATATACGCGCAGCCTCGCTGCTGAGGAAGCTGTACGTGCACGGTCCGGTGGGTGTGCAGACGCTGAGGCGCTGGTACGGGGGCAGGAAGAACTGCGGCTCCGCCCCTGATGCGATTCGCGGCGGCAGCGGCGCAATAATAAGGAACATACTCCAGCAGCTGGAGAGCGAGGGGCTGGTGGAGAAGTGTGAGGGCGGGAGAAGGCTCACCCCGAAGGGGAGGAGCCTGCTTGACAAGATTGCCGCAAGGATTATGAGGAAGATGCCCGAACTCCAGAGGTACAGGTGAGCCAAGGTGGAGGATGCCGAGGAGATAAAGCGACGGAAGCTCCTGGAGCTGCAGCGTCAGTTGCAGGAGGAGGCGCTGAAGCAGGAGCAGCTCCGGCAGATTGAGGAGCAGAAGAGGGTGCTGATGCGGAGCATTCTTAGCCCTGAGGCAAGAACCAGGCTGGCTAACATAAAGATGGCTCGCCCGGAGTTTGGTGCGCAGGTGGAGGCGCTGCTGATTCAGCTTGCGCAGAGGGGGCAGATAAAGAAACCGCTCACCGACCAGCAGCTCAAGGATATCCTGCGCAGGGTAACGCCAAAGAAGAGGGATATAAAGATCAGGAGGGTGTAGGTTGAGCAAGGTTACACTCGCCAGAAAGATCAGGATGAGCAAGGCTGAGAAGCAGAACCGCCCGGTGCCTGTGTGGGCGGTTGCAAAGACGGGCGGGAGGGTGAGAACCCACCCCAAGCGCAGGAACTGGAGAAGAAGAAAGCTGAAGGTGTAGAGTATGGCAGAGGATAAGAGGATTGACAGGATATACACCCTCAGGTTCCACCGCATAAAGCGAACTCCGAGAACGAAGAGGGCTGCAAAGGCGGTGAGGTACCTCAGGCGCTTCATGCAGCAGCACATGAAGGCTGAAAGGGTTGTAATCCAGCAGGAGGTTAATGAGGCGCTGTGGAGGCGTGGCATCCAGAATCCGCCCGCAAGGCTCAGGGTGAGGGCTGAGAAGAGGGAAGGAGACACAGTGGTGGTGAGCCTGGCGGAGTAGTTGCCATGCTCCTGCGCGCCGACTACAACAGCAATCCAAGCATCGGCACCCTGGCTGCGGTTAATGACAGTGTTGCGGTGGTGCCACAGCAGGCGCCGGAGGAGTTTGTGAGCACGCTCAGAGAGGCGCTGGAGGTTGAGGTGGTGACTACCTCAATATGCGGCACCTCGCTTGTTGGAGTGTTTCTGGCGATGAACAATCATGGGGCGATTGTGTGTTCCCAGGTTGAGCGGCAGGAGCTCAGGGTGCTGCAGGATGCGGGGATAGAGGTGGAGGTGGTGGAGGAGAGGCACAATGCCCTGGGGAACCTTATTCTCGCCTCTGACTCGGGTGCGCTGGTTTACTCGGAGCTCGGCGAGAGCACCAAGGAGGCTGTGGAGCGGGTGATGGGGTGCAGGGTACATGCGGTTGCTTCTCTTGGCGGGTACCGCACCGTGGGGAGCATTGGTGCAGCCAACTCAAGGGGTGTGCTCCTCCACCCGTCGCTGAGCGAGGAGGAGCTGAAGCTGGTGGAGAGCACGCTGGGTGTGAGAGCGGAGGTGGGTACGGTGAACATGGGCGTGGGGTTTGTTGCAACCGGCATGCTGGTGAACTCTAAGGGTGCCGTGGTGGGCAGCGAGACCACGGGTGTGGAGATGATGCGCATCCAGGATGTGTTTGAGCTTTCGTGAGGTGGTTGCATGAGGGTGAAGAACTTCAGGGTTGAGGGCAGATTTCTGTGCGGTGACAGGATGCAGAGGTTCTCGGTTGTGCTCAGGGGCGTGAGAGAGGAGGATGTGATTGAGAAGGTGCTCTCGGAGTTTGGCAGCAGAAACAGGGTTAAGAGGAGGAATATAGAGATTGAGAGGGTAACCGAGACTGAAGAGGTGGAGGAATGAGCACCGAGACCAAGCTCAAGCCCGAGCAGGTTGTTGCCCAGTATCAGGCGCTGCGCTCCCAAGCTGAGGCGCTGAGGCAGAATATTGAGCTGATTCTCAGCCACATCGCGGAGTTCAGGCAGACGCTGGAGTGCTTGGAGGAGCTGGACTCGGGTGAGAGCGTGAGGGCGCTGGTGCCACTCGGCTCCGGCGCGTTTGTGAATGCGGAGCTGGGAAAGGTGGAGTCGGTGGTGCTCTCCATAGGCGCTGACGTTGCGGTGCGCAGGAGTGTGGAGGAGGCTAAGAGGGAGCTGAGCTCAAGGATTGAGGAGCTGGAGAAGGTGAGGGAGGAGCATACTTCCAAGCTCAACGAGGTGCTCAAGGGGATTGAGGCAATAGCACCGCTGGTTGAGCAGATTGTTGCGGCGGTGCAGAGGGCGCAGCAGGAGAGAGGAGATGTTCAGGGGGCTCAGGGACAGGGTTGAGAGGCTGGCAGGAAGGCTCAGGGGCGAGGTGGAGCTGGATGAGCGCAGGCTGGAGGAGGTGCTGCAGGAGTTTGAGTTCTCGCTTCTTGAGAGCGATGTGGCGCTGAGCGTGGCTGAGGAGATATGCCAGGAGCTGAGGAGCGCGCTCCTGGGGAGGAAGGTGAACAGAAGGGAGGTGGAGGGGGTGGTGAGGGAGACCCTCAGGAGGTACCTGATGGAGCTGCTCAGCATTCCCGCGCAGAGCCTGGAGGAGAGGATAAGGGCTAAGGGGGAGAAGCCTTTTGTGATAATGTTCGTGGGGGTGAATGGCAGCGGGAAGACCACCACGCTTGCGAAGCTCGCCCACAGGCTGCTCAGCCAGGGCTTCTCCTGCGTTTTTGCTGCAAGCGATACCTACAGGGCTGGCGCCGCGGAGCAGCTTGAGAGGCATGCGGAGAGGCTTGGAGTAAGGCTGGTGAAGCATGAGCGCATGTCTGACCCAGCTGCTGTGGCTTATGACGCGATTGCGCATGCGAGGAGCAGGGGGAAGGATGTGGTGCTGATAGACACCGCCGGCAGGATGGAGACGAATGTGAACCTGCTGGAGGAGATGAAGAAGATTGCAAGGGTGGCTAAGCCTGATATGGTGATTTTCGTGGGGGATGCTCTCACAGGCAACTCCGCGGTGGAGCAGGCGGAGAGGTTCAACAGCGCCGTGGAGATTGATGGTGTTGTGCTGACAAAGGCGGATGCTGACGCCAAGGGGGGGACAGCAATAAGCATAGTGCATGCGATACGCAAGCCGGTGCTGTTCCTGGGAACCGGGCAGAGCTACGGAGACTTAGAGGTGTTCTCGCCGGAGAGGCTCGTGAAGGAGGTTGTGGGTTAAATATATTTAAACAGTCTCGCATATAATGTTTGGGTGAACTGTGATGCGTTTCGGCGTGATAAAGAAAGTAGAAGTATCAAACTTTAAGAGCTTTGATAACGTGGAAATTAATTTAGATAGATTTAACGTGTTGATTGGTGCCAATGCTTCTGGGAAATCTAATTTCATAGATATATTCAGGTTTCTCAGAGATATAATTAACTATGACTTAGAAAATGCAATATCAATGCAAGGAGGTATTGAGTATCTGAGAAATGTCAACATAGGGAGTTCAAAAGAGTTGTCAATTAAAATTGTATTTGAGCCTAAAGAACATTATATGTTTCTTGATAAGAGAGTATATGAGACAATATATGAGTTTTCTATAAAATTTAATAAGATAAGAGGATTTAAAATTAAAAATGACAAATTAACACATAAGTGTGCTGACATTAAGAATGAAGAAGAGATGGACATTACATTCTATCTTGAAAAGGGAAAATTAAAAGTGGATGTTTATCCAGATAGCGCCAATATAAAAAAGGATGATATACTTGATGCGATATATCCAACATTTTTAGGAGAGTACAAGTGGGACTCAAATACGCTTCTTCTTGAAACTCCAGTGTTCATAATGATTGCACCAGAGTTAGAAGAATGGTTGAGCAACATATCAATTTACTATATAGATCCAAAACTTCCAAAAAAAGCTACACCAATTACAGGAAAAGCATATCTGGAAGAAGATGGAAGCAATCTGTCAATAATACTTAAAAATATCATAGAAAATCCAAAAAGAAAGAGACAACTTTTCAATCTCGTGAATGAGCTTCTTCCATTTATAGAGGACCTTGGTGTTGAAAAATTTGCAGACAAATCACTGCTGCTCAAATTGCGTGAGATGTATTCTAAAAATCACTATCTACCTGCTTCACTCGTATCTGATGGTACAATAAACATAATCGCACTTATCATAGCAATGTACTTTGAAGAAAAACCAGTAACAATAATAGAAGAGCCTGAGCGCAACATACACCCCTATCTCATTTCTAAAGTGGTGGATATGATGAAAGACGTATCCAGACGCAAGCAGATAATAATCACAACACACAACCCGGAAATAATTAAATATGCAGGATTAGACAGCATTATACTGGTATCACGTAATAAAGATGGATTTTCTACTGTGTGCAAGCCCGCCAGAAGAGATGACGTGATAACTTTCCTTAAAAATGAAATATTTATAGATGAGCTGTATGTGCAAAATTTATTGGGGGTATAGGAGAAATCCACAATGGACTTAAATAGCCTATTTATATTTGTAGAGGGTAATGATGACGAAAGATTTTTCAATAGAATTGTAATTCCAAGATTAGAGAGTAAATACAGTACTATACATATTGTAAAATATTCAAGACTTTCTGCTGATAAGATAAGTAGTTATATCAGGAGTATTAAAGCAATGGGGAGTGATTACATATTCGTATCTGATATAAATAATTATCCATGCATTAGTAAGAAGAAAAAACATATTTGTAAAAACTGTAGAGAGATAGAGCATGATAATATAGTTATAGTGGTAAAAGAAATTGAAAGCTGGTACATTGCAGGCTTGGATGAGCATATTTCCAAAAAGCTTAGAATCAAAAATGTTAACTGTACTGATAACATAACCAAAGAGCAATTTAATAGCATGATTCCAGATAGATATTCAAGAATTGGATTTATGATAGAAATTCTAAGAAATTATTCTCTTGATATTGCAATTAGAAAAAACGCATCATTTAGATATTTTGCAGAAAAGTACCTGCACTAAAGCCTCAGGCTGACTATCTCCGGCGGGCAGTTCAGCCTTATCGGCAGCCATCCCGTGCCCGTGCCTCTGGTGACGAACATGCTGGTGCCCC
>JAADFH010000005.1 GCA_013152995.1 Methanobacteriota archaeon | reverse complement strand
AGTTCGGTCTTGCCAGAGAGCTATGCCGCGCAGGCTAAGGGCATGCTGCTTCTCAGCTTAGTGCTGCTGGCATGCGCATGGTACAGGCGGAGTCGTGCGAAGCACCCCTGGGTACCGGAGCTAAGCGCCTCCACTCTAACCCTGCTCCTTCTTCCCCTGCTGCTCCTCGGCTACGCCACCTACACCGCCTCCCAGGGCGAAAAAAGCTTCACAGAGTTCTACGTGATTGACCCGCCCGGGAAGGTTATCGCTGGTGAGCCCTTTCCGCTCTGCATCGGCATCGTAAACCACGAGGGCAGGAGCATGCGGTACACGCTAAGGGTAGCCGCATCAGGCGCCTCAGAGGAGCTGGAGCTGCACAGGGAGAGCATCAGCCTCCCGCCCATGCCTGTGGAGAAGGGCACCTGGAAGAGCCAGTGGGAGAAAAACATCAGCATCTCCCTTCCAGAGGGCAGGTGGAGGATAACCCTCACACTGACAAAGCCTTCAGGCGAGGAGCTCCACCTGTACATAAACACCGAAGCAACCTAAGCCCCCATCAGCCTGGCATACAGCGGCATCAGCACCGTGGGCAGGGAAATGAAAGTGCCCAGCGCCGAGCCCAGGTTGCCCAGCGCGGTTACCAGAACAACTCTGAAAGCGCTGTTCCTCATGAGCTCACTAAAAGCTGAGGCGCTGAACATCTCAGCCACATCCTTCACCGTCACCCTCCTCCTTGAAGCCTCCACATAGCCAGCGAACCAGCCTGCTGCCAGCATCGGATTCAGGGAGGTGAGAGGCGACGCCAGCGCACCTGCAACTGCAGACAGCATGGTACCCCTCGCCAGCAGCACGGCAATGAAGGTTGGAACCATGTGGTTCGCTAACCACAGAAGCACGCTATCTCCCACGGGCACACCCCTGTAGAGGGCGAGGGCAAAGAGCGCCACAACCGCCGCGGGTATTGCAAACTTCAGCAGCCTCAGAAAAGAGAACCTGCGTGAGGGCACTGAGATGAGCTCCCTCATGTCAGGAATCCTCTCCGGGTTCTCAAGATACTCCTGTATGCCCTTCCTGTGCCCCGCACCCACCACCGCCACCACGTTCCCGTGCTGCCTCTCAAGCTCAAGCAGCCTGGCAGCCATGTATGCATCCCTCTCCCTGACCAGCACCTCGTAAAGCGCAGGGGACATCTCGGCAAGAGCCGAGAGGACGTCGCTCAGGTGCTCCTCATTCTTCAGCTCCCTCATCTCCTTCTCAATCTCATCCTTGCTCACCCCTCCGAGCTCCATAAGCTCCCTGAGCAGGCTCAGCTTCTCCCGCAGGCTCAGCCTGGCAAAGGCTCTCCTCAGCGTCACCCTGAGGTCCCTGTCAATCAGCGCCACCTGCGCACCCACCTGCCTCGCAGCTTCTATCGCCGCCAGCATCTCCGAGCCCGGCTGCACCCCCACCTCCCTGCCAAGCTTCGTCTGAAGGGACATCATCAGTATGCTGAAAAGCAGCACCCCGGGATTCTCCCGCTTCAGCAGCTCAACTATGGGCGGGTGCTCCTGGCTTTGAAGCCCCCTCAGCCTGCGCTCATCCAGCTCAACCGCCACCACCGCAGGCTTCAGCTCCTGGATGCGCTGCCTGACCTCCTCAACACTCTCCTCCGAGATGTGCGCCGTTCCTATAATAGTTATCATCTCACAACCTCGTACTCCAGCACCAGGTCCTTGCCCAGGGTGTAGTGCTTTCTCAGCCTCAGGTGTACGCCCTCGTCTATGCTCTCAAAACCCTCGCCATCCACAAGCGTGACCGCCCTGCTCCCGCCCACTATCACAGGAGCGATAGCCACCCTGACCTCATCCACCAGCCCCTCACGCAGCATGCTGAAGTTCAGCGTACCCCCGCCCTCAAGCAGCAGCTTCCTTATACCCATGTCGTACAGCCTCTCCATAAAGCACCTCAGGTCAACCCTTGAGCTGCCGCACACAACCACCTCGGCACCCCTCTCCCGCAGCATCTCCACCCGCTCCCGCGGAGCCGCACTGGAGACGCCTATTATCGTCGGAGCCTCATCACTCAGTATCCTGGCTTCAGGAGGGGTTCTCGCAAGCGAGTCAGCCACCACTCTGGTGGGCTGTCTCTGGCTCGGAATCCTGTGCACCGTCAGCCTGGGGTCGTCCTGGAGCACCGTACCAACGCCCACCATCACCGCATCCACCTCCGCCCTTATCCGGTGCACCCTCTCCAGGTCCTCCTTCCCGGATATTCTGGTGTCACCCGCAACCGTGGCGAGCTTGCCATCAAGCGTCATCCCGGCGTTCATTATAACATGTGGTCTGCGCATAACAACCTTAATAAGCCTGAGAGGTAGATAAACATTCTCATGCTGTGGCTTTCTGGAGAGGTTATGGAGAAGCTGCTGGACATGCGTGAGGTTATAGATGGCGTGGAGCTCGCTTTCAGGGAGCACGGGCTGGGGAGGGTGCAGATGCCCGCAAAAACCTACCTGCAGTTTGAGAGGGGCGACCTCAGGGCGATGCCCGCGTACATTGAGGCTCTTGATGCGGCGGGCGTGAAGGTGGTGACCGTGCACCCGGAGAACCCGGAGAGGGGGCTGCCTACGGTTATTGCAACCTTTGTGCTCGTGTCTCCTGAAACAGGCGAGCCCCTGGCTGTGATGGACGCAACGCTCCTAACAGACATGCGCACAGGTGCGGCGGGTGCAGTTGCCTCACGCTACTTAGCCAGAAAGGACAGCCGCATCCTGGGACTGATTGGCGCTGGAAGGCAGGCAAGGACCCAGCTCATGGCTATAGGCGAGGTCTTCAGCATAGAGAAGGTTCTGATCGCAAGCAGGGGCAGGAGGAGCGCTCTTGCTCTGGCTGAGTTTGCCGGAAGCATGGGCATTGACGCAGAGGTCTGCGAGCCTGCAGAGGTGTGCGCCGCCGACATAGTATGCACCACCACACCCTCCAGGACCCCCGTGCTCAGAGCGGAGTGGGTGCATGAGGGGATGCACATAAACGCCATAGGGGCAGATGCCCCTGGAAAGCAGGAGCTTGAGGCTGGGATTCTGCGCAGGGCAAAGGTGGTGGTTGACGATGTGGAGCAGGCGTCCCACAGCGGTGAGATAAATGTGCCCCTGAGCAGGGGGGAGTTCAGCCTCAGGCAGGTGCATGCCACCCTCGGAGAGGTTGTAGCCGGGAAGAAGCCCGGAAGAACCTCGGATGATGAGGTGACGGTGTTTGACTCCACAGGACTGGGGATTCAGGATGTGGCGGCGGCTGTGCGGGCTTACAGGCGTGCACTTGAGCAGGGAGCGGGTATGAGGCTGGGATGATGAGGATAGACCTGCACGTGCACACCGTTTACTCCGGAGACGCCACACTGAAGCCAGAGGAGCTGCTGAGACTGGCTTCCGCGAAGAACCTGCAGGGGGTGGCGGTAACTGACCACAACACGATGAGGGGTGCGCTTGAGTGCCTGAGGCTTGCGAAGGAGCATGAGGTGGTGGTAATCCCTGGCATTGAGGTGAGAACCGACAGGGGGGAGGTGATAGGCTACTTCATACAGGAGGAGCCAGGGAGCAGGGAGTTCTTTGAGGTGGTTGACAGCATAAGGGAGCAGGGGGGTATGGTGGCGGTGCCCCACCCCTTTGACCCCTTCAGGATGTATCGCCTGCGGGGGCTGGAGGAGCTGCTGCCCTACGTGGATGCAGTGGAGGTGATGAACGCCCGGTGCGCCATGAGCAGCTCAAACATGAGCGCCATGAAGTTTGCGCTTGAGCATGGTCTGAAGCTCACCGCGGGCAGCGACGCTCACTACCCCGAGGAGCTCGGGAGCGCGGGGGTGGTGGTGGAGAAGCCGGAGGATGTGGCAGAGGGGAGGGTGGAGGTGTTCGGCACACCTCAGGGAGTGGTGGAGCAGGTGAAGCGGAGGCTCAGGGCTTTCGGGAGGAGACTGAAATGAAGGAGAAGCTGAAGAGGATGGCTGCGGAGAGTGCCGCAGAGCTGGTGCAGGATGGTGATGTTGTTGGACTCGGCACGGGTTCAACCGCCAGGCATGTGCTGATGGTGCTGCAGGAGAGGGTGAAGCGGGAGAAGCTGAGGATAACGGGCATACCCACCAGCTCGGATACCAGAATTCTGGCAGCTAAGCTGGGGCTTGAGCTTGGAACCTTAGAGGAGCATCCCGAGCTTGACATAGCAATAGATGGCGCCGACCAGCTCACGGAGAGGCTTGAGCTCATAAAGGGAGGCGGAGGTGCGCTGTTCAGGGAGAAGGTGGTGGCGTGCTGCGCTAAGCGCTTCGTGGTGGTGGCTGATGAGAGCAAGCTGTGCGAGAGGCTCAGCATGCCCGTGCCCGTGGAGGTGCTGCCCTTCGCCTGGAAGCCCGTGGAGCTGGCGCTCAGAAGAGCAGGGGCGCTGGAGGTGAGGCTGAGAACCGGCTCGGGAAAGGCTGGTCCTGTGCTCACAGACAACGGCAACTACATACTGGATGTGGACTTTGGCAGGATTGAGCAGCCCGAGAGGCTTGAGGCTGAGATTGCTAAGATAGTAGGCGTGGTGGAGTGCGGCATCTTCTGCCCCGCCCTGGTCAGCGAGGTGCACCTGGGCACGCGGGATGGTGTCAGGGTACTGAGACGACCAGCGGGAGGGGGAAATAGAAAAATTTAAATACCACTAAGGGCAGTTTTAAGTGGTGGTATTGATGGCGAAGACGCTTAAAGTGGGAGATAGAGAACTGGAGCTGGATGAGGACGGGTTCCTGAAGGACCCGAGCCAGTGGGACAAGGAGGTTGCCGAGGCTTTTGCCAGAGAGGAGGGCATTGAACTCACCGATGAGCACTGGGAGATAGTGAACTTCCTGCGTGAGTACTACCAGCAGTACCAGATAGCCCCGATGATAAGAATCCTGGTGAAGGAAGTGGGTAAGAAGCTCGGTCCAGAGAAGGGCAACCTGAAGTACATCTACAAGCTTTTCCCCAACGGTCCAGCAAAGCAGGCGTGCAAGATTGCAGGTCTGCCGAAGCCCACTGGTTGTGTGTAAACCCCCTTTCCCCTCTTTTTTCTCTGTTTTTTGAGGAGGTCTGAGCCATGTCAACCAGGAGTGGAGAGGTCAGAGAAATCAAGGTTGGCAAGTATGTGCTGATTGATGGCGAGCCCTGCAAGGTGGTGAGCTATTCCACTGCAAAGACGGGCAAGCACGGGCATGCGAAGGCTAACGTGGTGGGCATAGGGCTTTTTGATGGTGTAAAGCGCACACTCGTGGCTCCAGTGGATGCCAAGGTGGAGTTTCCGGTGATTGAGCGCCGCACGGGGCAGGTGATTTCAATAATGGGCGACACCGTTCAGATAATGGACCTGGAGAACTACGAGATGTTTGAGACCAAGATGCCGGGGGAGGGAGAGATTGAGGGTGAGCTCACCGAGGGCGCAGAGGTTGAGTACATAGTGGCTATGGGCAGGCGCAAGCTGACGAGGGTGCGCTGAGGTGCTCCTCACTTTCGGAAGAAGGCGACAGGGTGCTGATGGCAGATACGTGGTTCTTGGCGTGCCCTACGACTCCTCCCAGACCTACATTTCAGGTGCCAGGGAGGCACCTGCTGCGATAAGAGCAGCGTCGGCTGAAATTGAGGACTACGACCTGCTTGAGGGCGTGGACCTGCTGGAGATTGATATCTCTGATGCTGGAGATGTTGAGGTGAGCTTTGGCAGCGCGGAGGCTACGGCGAGCTGCACGGAGGAGGCGGTGAGAGCTATAACCTCCTCTGGCTCTGTGCCCGTGCTGCTTGGAGGCGAGCACACCGTCACAGCCTTTGCAGCTCCCGCGGTGAATGCTGAGGTGCTTGTTGCGCTTGATGCGCACCTGGACTTCAGGGACTCCTACCTGGGTAACAGGTTCTCGCACGCCTGTGCGCTGCGCAGGGCTGCAGAGGCGCTGGAGTGCGAGACCGTGGTTGCCGGCGTGAGGAGCGCATGCAGGGAGGAGCTTGAGGATGCGGAGAGGCTCGGAGTGAGGCTGCTGAAGTTCGGGGAGCACAGCTCTGCAGGGCTTGCAGAGGAGCTGGTGAGGCTCACCAGGGGCAGGAGGGTCTACCTGAGCATTGATATGGACTTTCTTGACCCTAAGGAGGCGAGGGGTGTGGGAAACCCCGAGCCCCCCGGCTACTCCTACTCTGAAGCGCTCAGGGTGCTGGAGTTCCTGAGGCACGCTAAGCTTGCTGCTCTGGATGTGACCGAGGTTGTGCCCGCTGCTGACCGCTACACACCCGTGGTGGCGGCAAAGCTGGTGCTGAAGGCTCTCGTGCGGGCTGAGAACCTTTAAGCATGTGAGGCTTCTTGCAGTGGCTATGCACGCGGGGGTGCCCGAGCGGAAAAGGGGGCAGACTTAAGATCTGCTGGCTCAGTGCCTTCGTGGGTTCAAATCCCACCCCCCGCATACCTCTCCGAAAAGTTTAAATAAGCATGTGCAGGTTGAGTTTTTGGAGGAGACACAGGAGGAAGATAGCATGGTTGAGATAAGCATTGACGAGAATCTGTGTGCGGGCTGCGGCACCTGTGTGGATGCCTGCCCGTCGTCGGTGTACGAGATGAACGACGAGGGCAAGAGCACCGTCGTGAACCTGGACGACTGCGTGGAGTGCTGCGCCTGCACCGAGGCATGCCCAGAGGGGGCAATCTCCCACAGCTCCTGCTGAGGGAGTTGCTCCACCCCCTTTCTGTTTTTCTGTCTTTTGATTACCTGCAGTAATTTGAGATTACAGAAAATATGCATAATGTTAGATGTCCCCACCATCACGGTGATGCAATGACTCTTACAGGTCTGCGTTGCAGAAACTGCGGAAAGCGATATCCTGCAGAGGCGCTGAGCATTTGCGAGGAATGCTTTGGACCTCTGGAGGCTGAGTATGATTATGAGGTCATAAAAGACAGCATCAGTGTGGAGAAGATACAGAAGCGTGCCCCGACGCTCTGGCGCTACCGTGAGCTTCTTCCGGTATCCGCGAGCTCCTGCATAGTTGACCTTCACGCAGGTTTTACACCCCTCCACAGGGCAGATAACTTGGCGGAGGAGCTGGGAATAAGAGAGCTTTACATAAAGAACGACTCCGTAAATCCCACCTTCTCCTTCAAGGACAGGGTTGTGAGCGTGGCGGTCAGCAAAGCCATTGAGTTCGGGTTTGATACTGTTGGCTGTGCCTCCACTGGCAACCTGGCGAGCAGCGTTGCCGCCCATGCGGCAAAGGCGAGGCTGAAGTGCTACATATTCATTCCAGCCAACCTGAACCTGGGGAAGGTGGTGCAGACCTTAGCTTACTCACCCAGGCTGGTGAGTGTTGAGGGCAACTACGACGATGTGAACAGGCTGTGCACCGAGATAGCGGGCTACTACAACTGGGGTTTTGTGAACATCAACCTGCGCCCGTACTATGCGGAGGGCTCAAAGACGCTGGGCTACGAGGTGGTGGAGCAGCTTGGCTGGGAGGCTCCGGACAGGGCGGTGGTGCCAGTGGCAAGTGGCTCCCTGCTGACGAAGGTGTACAAGGGACTGAAGGAGCTGGAGATGCTCGGAATGATTGAGCAGGCAGACACCAGGATGACCGCTGCCCAGAGCGAGGGATGCTCGCCTGTTACAACAGCCTTCCGCACAGGCAGCGCGATAAAGCCCGTGAAGCCAAAAACCATAGAGAAGAGCCTCGCCATAGGCAATCCTGCAGATGGCAGCTATGCACTGAAGATAATCAGGGAGACCGACGGCACCGCCGGAGCTGCGAGCGATGAGGAGATAATTGAGGGTATAAAGCTGCTTGCGAGGACGGAGGGCATATTCACCGAGACCGCAGGTGGTGTGGTGATAGCCACCCTGAAGAAGCTGGTGGAGGAGGGCGAGATAGACAGGGACGAGAGGGTGGTTGCCTACATCACAGGGAACGGTCTGAAGACCCAGGATGTGCTGCACAGCTACCTGCAGGAGCCCCCCGTGATAAAGGCTGACCTGGAGGAGTTCAGGAAGCTTATTGAGCAGAAGAAGGAGGTGGTAGTGTGGTAACCGTCAGGCTGGCAACTCCGCTGAGGAAGTTCAGCGATGGCAGACCTGAGATAAAAGCAAGCGGAAAGACGGTGAGAGAGGTGCTGGAGAACATAGACAGGCAGAAGCCTGGATTCCTGGAGAAGGTGGTTGAGAACGGAGAGATAAGGCAGTTCATAAACATCTTCCACAACAACGAGGATGTGAGGTTCAAGAAGGGGCTTGATACAGAGGTTGAGGAGGACGACGTTATAAGCATTCTGCCAGCGGTGTCCGGAGGCTGAGCTGTGCTGATTTATTCACCTGGCAAGGTTGAGAGGTTCACCTGCGTCTACAGGGAGTGCGGCGCTAAGTGCTGCACAGGTGGCAGGGTGGTGACTGCCAAGGGGATAGAGAGGATTGCCAAGGCTACAGGTATGAAGCCGGAGGAGTTTGCGGTGCTCAAGCCTGAGCGGGGACTGTTCAGGCTGAAGGAGAGAGCAGGTAAGTGCATATTCCTGAACAGCCAGCTTGAGTGCGAGCTCCACAGCCTGGGTGTAAAGCCCATCTCCTGCAGGATGTACCCCTTCCTGTTTGACGGGCTGATATATGCGGATGAGCTGGTGCTCAGGATGCGCTGCGCAGAGGACTGCCCGGGCATTGGCAGGGGTGAGCCGCTGGGTGAAGAGTTTGAGCTGCGCATGGAGGCTCTTGGCAGCCAGTTCGTGAGAGAAATCAAGGAGTACCTGAAGGAGGCTAAGGATGAACCTCAATGAGATAAAGCGGTACTCAAGACAGCTCATACTGCCTGACTTCGGCACAAAGCAGCAGCTCAGGCTGAAGCAGGCTAAGGTAGCGGTTACAGGGGCTGGAGGTCTCGGCTGCCCTGTCTCAACCTACCTGGCTCTCGCCGGTGTGGGAGAAATCCACCTGTTTGACTTTGACAGGGTTGAGCTGAGCAACCTGAACCGGCAGTTCCTGTACACCCCGGAGCAGCAGGGCAGGCTGAAGGCTGAGGCAGCGGCGGAGAGGCTGATGGAGATAAATCCGGAGATAAAGGTTGAGGCGGTGTGTGAGAAGATTACCTATGACAACGCCTTTGAGCTGCTCAAGGGCTACTCTGCAATAGTTGATGGGACCGACAACTTCGCGGTGAGGTATGCGGTGAATGACGCCGCTGCTGTGCTGCGAATCCCGCTATTCCACGGCGCTGCACTCATGTACGAGGGCAGGGCGATGAGCATAATTCCAGGAGAGACCGCATGCTTCAGGTGCGTCTTCCCCGAGCCGCCACCCGCCGGGATGGTGCCCACGTGCAGGGAGGCTGGGATTCTGGGCTCGGTTGTTGGCATAGTTGGAGCCATCCAGGCTACGGAGGCTATACGCTATCTGGCGGGGCTGGAGATAGGACTGAAGAACTCGCTCCTGATTATAAACGTGGAGACGATGAGCTTTGACAAGGTGAGGGTGCACAGGAGGCAGGAGTGCACAGCCTGCGGCGAGAAGTTTGTGCCGAAGCCAGTGGATGAGGTGTGCGCTGTAGCCACGGATGAGCAGGAGGTGTAGGCATGGAGACGCTTGACCTGAGGGGAGAGAAGTGCCCGGATACCTTTGTCTACACAAAGATCAAGGCTGAGGAGCTGGGCTATGCTGGCGGAGGAGAGCTGAAGGTTATCGTGGATTACCCGCCGGCGGTGGAGAGCATACCGAGAAGCCTGGAGGAGGAGGGCAGGGGGTACGTGGTGAAGGAGATCAGGAAGATAGATGAGCGAACCTACGAGATATACATAGTGGTACCGAAGTTTGAGGACTGAGCCATGGAGGAGATAAGAGCGTACTTCGGGAGCAGATACCACTTAGTGGGTGTGAAGCTTTTCAGGGAGATTCCCCAGGGCTACCCTGTTCCGGAGAGGAGGGGGAAGTTCTGCGAGTTTGTGATGAGGGCTGCGCGGGGTGAGACAGTGCGGGCTGAGGATGAGGAGTGCCACCTTTCGCTTATCGCACTGGGATTCCAGGAGCCGCGCTACCTGGACCTGCAGCCCAGAATTCAGCCCGCTGAAACAAAAGCGGTGCTCGTGGCACCTGCGGAGAAGCTTGAGGATGCGGATGTTGTGCTGATGATAGCCACCCCGAGGCAGGTTATGGAGATCGCCGCCATGCTCGGCGGCATAAACGCAAGGTTCGCCGGCGAGATAGCGGTGTGCGGCGAGGCTGTGGCTGAGCCCCTGAAGAGCGGAAGTGCGAACGTGAGCTTCCTGTGCGGAGGCGCAAGAATGCTGGGTGGCTACAGGGACTCGGAGCTGATAGTTGCAGCCCCTCCGGAGGTGTTCGCAGAGATTGCCGAGAAGGTGAAGGCGCTTCAGAAGACCTGCGGTGCACTCTGCGGCTGCAGGACCAGCGAGCTTCCGGAGCAGGTGATTACCGCCATGACCGAGGCGGGGTTTGAGAAAGGTATTGACTACTTCTTTGGCAGGGTTAACTCAATGAATGTGCGCCTGTACATGAACAAGGACAGCTCGGGCAGGATAGAGCACCTGACGG
>JAADFH010000004.1 GCA_013152995.1 Methanobacteriota archaeon | reverse complement strand
TCAGGGAGGGGTGCTGGGGCTGAGCGGTGGCGTTGACTCTGCTCTAACCGCCTTTCTGGCAAAGGAGGCGCTGGGTGAGAGGCTGAGGGCGTTGATAATGCCGGAGCGGGATGTCACACCCGAGCAGGATGTAAGGGATGCGGTGGAGGTGGCGGAGAGGCTGGAGATGAGGTACGAGGTGGTGGAGATAGGGGATGTGGTTGATGCGGTGAGGCGCACCTTTCCTGTCTCAGCCTTCACCTGCCTGAGACCGAAGCTTGCGGATGCGAACATCAAGCCCAGGGTGAGGATGCTGCTCCTTTACCTGGCTTCAAATCTGGACAACCTGCTGGTGATAGGCACGGGCAACAGGACGGAGCTGCTTCTGGGCTACTTCACCAAGTACGGTGACGGCGGAGTTGACCTCCTGCCCATAGGCGGGCTGTACAAGACCCAGGTGCGGGCTCTTGCCAGGTACGTGGGTGTTCCCGAGCGCATAGTGCGCAAACCGCCGAGTGCCGGTCTCTGGGCGGGGCAGCGGGATGAGGAGGAGCTGGGTCTGAGCTATGAGGTGCTTGATGCGGTGCTGCACTCGGTTTACGACCTGGGCAGGTCGCCAGAAGAGACAGCTGAAGCTCTGGGGCTTGCGCCAGAGGATGTGCGCAGGGTTGTGGACATGGTCAGAGCCAACTCCCACAAGCTGAGCACGCCGAAGATTGCAAAAATACCCTGGAGGGCATGATTGAAGGCTATCAGCATAGACCTGGGCGAGGTAAGCGGGTGCTTCACCTGTCAGCGCTGCGGTAGCTGCTGCACCTCAGTTGGCAGGGGGGTGAGGATGTACTACCAGGAGGTGAGGGCGATTCAGGGCTACCTGCGCGGGAGGGAGGACGTGCTTGAGGAGCTTGCCTGGGATGTGCTCACTCATGCGGGAATGGCTGAGCTAATAGGCAGCGGTGAGGTGGCGGAGAGCTTCAGAAGCCTGGGGGAGAGCTTCTTCTCCTCCTCAGCCAGAAGCTTTGGCTCGGGATACTTTGTGGAGTACTACGTGCTTAAGAGCTTCAGGGGCGCCTGCGTGTTCTTCAACCCCCTAACCAAGGAGTGCGTGGTGCACAGCGCAAAGCCGCTGGTGTGCAGGCTGTACCCCTACTACACCACCCTTGACCTGGGCGAGATGCGGGTGAGGCTGCATCAGCACGAGTGCCCCGGCACAGGCGTCTGCGAGGCGCCGGCGAGCATGCTCGCGCTCGCCTCCGAGGCGCTGGAGTTTGCAAGGGCTATGCAGGAGCACTACTCAAAGCTTGCGGAGATGCTTGAGGGCAGGGACGCAGAGATGGTGCGCAGGAACTTTGTTGAGAGGCTGCGCTACGTTGAGGTTGCCGAGGAGGAGCGTGAGCTGGAGTGGCTGCGCATGAGCAGGGATGAGAGGGTTGAGGTCAGGGACCTCTTCCTGGAGCACGGGCTTATAGAGGCGGGCGAGGAGTACAGGAGCAACCTTTTATATCCCAAGGGGAAAACTTAGATAAGCCGCCTTCGCGGTAGATTTATATATGATGATATTACGATATGAATGAGGTGAGCGCTGTGAAGTACGACGTCAAGGACCTTTCGCTGGCGGAGGAAGGGAAGCTCAGGATTGAGTGGGCGGAGAGGCAGATGCCCGTGCTGAGGCTGATAAGGGAGAGGTTTGAGAAGGAGAAGCCCCTGGAGGGTGTGAGAATCTCAGCCTGCCTGCACGTAACCACCGAGACCGCAAACCTGATGCTCACGCTCAAAGCTGGAGGTGCGCAGCTCGCGCTCTGCGCCTCAAACCCGCTGAGCACTCAGGACGACGTTGCCGCATGCCTGGTTAAGGAGTACGGCATACCCGTGTTTGCGGTGCGCGGTGAGGACAAGCAGACCTACTACGAGCACCTGCATGCGGCGCTGGACAACCGCCCCCAGGTTACCCTGGATGACGGTGGCGACTTAGTGTCAACCATCCACAAGGAGCGGCAGGAGCTGCTTGAGGTTGTGGTGGGCGGCACCGAGGAGACCACCACGGGGGTTATAAGGTTCAGGAGCATGGCGGAGCAGGGTGTGCTCAGGTACCCCATAATCTCTGTGAACGATGCAAACACCAAGCACATGTTTGACAACCGCTACGGCACGGGGCAGAGCACCATAGACGGCATACTCAGAGCCACGAACGTGCTTCTGGCGGGGAAGAACTTTGTGGTGGCTGGCTACGGCTGGTGCGGCAGGGGTGTGGCGATGCGTGCGCATGGCATGGGGGCTAACGTAATTGTAACCGAGACAGACCCGCTGAAGGCGCTGGAGGCTGTGATGGACGGCTACAGGGTGATGCCCATGAGCGAGGCTGCAAAGGTGGGCGACATCTTTGTGACCGTCACCGGCGATATAAACGTGATAAGGGAGGAGCACTTCAGGCTGATGAAGGACGGCGCCATACTCGCAAACTCAGGGCACTTCAACGTTGAGATTGAGATTCCTGCATTGGAGAGGCTTGCAAAGAGCAAGCGCAGGATAAGGGAGCACGTGGACGAGTACGTGCTTGAGGACGGGCGCAGGCTCTACCTGCTGGGTGAGGGCAGGCTGATAAACCTCGCGGCAGCCGAGGGGCATCCTGCAAGCGTGATGGACATGAGCTTCGCAAACCAGGCGCTGTGCGCTGAGTACATCGTGAAGGAGGGCAGGAAGCTTGAGCCTGGTGTCTACCCCGTGCCCGAGCACATAGACAGGGAGGTTGCCAGGCTGAAGCTGCAGAGCATGGGGGTGAGCATAGACACCCTCACCGAGGAGCAGCGGAAGTACCTGAGCAGCTGGGAGATGGGCACCTGATGCAGCTCCCGCAGGAGGTTGTTGTGCTTATAGTTGCGGCGCTCCCCTTCTCCGAGCTGAGGGGCGCCATTCCCCTCGCCCTCAGCTACGGCATGTCGCCAGCGAAGAGCTACCTGCTGGGCGTTGCGGGCAATCTCCTGCCGGTGCCAGTGCTTCTGCTCTTTCTGGGCAGGGTGGAGCGCATGCTGAGGCGCTTCAGCGTGTTTGACAGGTTCTTCACCTGGCTCTTTGCAAGGACCAGGAGGAGAAGCGGGGCGAGCATAGAGAAGTACGGTGCTCTCGGCATAGTGCCCTTCGTCGCCGTGCCGCTGCCTGTGACCGGCGCCTGGACAGGCACGGCGATAGCCTACGTGTTCGGCATACCCTTTAGGTACGCCTTCCCCGCAATCTCCGCGGGGGTGGCAATCGCAGGCGTGGTGGTGACGCTCAGCTCTCTGGGCGTGCTCCACCTGCTCGGATGAGGTGCATGCCGTCGCAGCTGGGCATGGGCATGCCAAGAGCCTCCCTGCATGTGCCGAAGCTCATCCCCCTGCGCAGGCACTCCTCCCTGAGCTCAAGCATCAGCCTCCTCCTGAGCTCCAGCGGCAGGTAGCGGGAGTTCTGCACCCTCTCCCCCCGCCTGAAGTACAGCTCTCCCAGCCTCTCCGCATGCTCCGGGAAAGCATCAGCGAACCTGCGCCAGGAGTCGGGGCGGGGCTTGAAGGTTGAGGATGTAACGTGCCTCACTCCGGCGCAGGCAAGCTCCCTCACAAGCTCGCTGAAGCTGTCGTTTATCCCTGGTATCACGGGGTCAATCCTGCATATCGTCGGGACGCCGTGCTCAGCCAGCACCTGCAGCGCTCTCAGCCTCTGCTCCGGAGGCGGCGCCTTCGGCTCAAGCCTTCTCGCCGTGCCCTCGTCAAGGGTGGTTATGGTGACCGCCACCGCCGCCTGCATCTCAGCCAGCAGGTGCACATCCCTCTGCACTAAGGTGCCCTTGGTCACCAGCATAACCCTGAAGTCCCGCAGCAGCTTCAGGCAGGCAAGTGTCTGCCTGTGCTCCCTCTCCAGGGGCTGGTAGGGGTCGGAGGAGTTGGCTATGCTCACGGGTATGCTCCTGCTCATCCTGGGCAGGGCAGCCCTCAGCCTCTTCAGCAGCCCCTTCTTCAGCCTGGGGCTGAAGGCTCTCGGGATGTAGCTGGTGATGTAGCAGTAAACGCAGGCATGCGCGCAGCCTGTGTAGGGGTTGAGCGAGTACTTCCTGCCGCAGGTGCACAGCTCCGAGCGCCAGGGGTCAAACTCGTAAACTACCATGGCTTCTTCCAGAGGGTGGTTGCCCACTTCTCCTTGAGCTCCCTCGCCTTGGCATCAAGGTAGCGGTAGACCACGCTGTGAGGTCTGCCCTGGATGAGCATGAGCACCGCCTCCCTTGCGGCAGCCACCTCATCGTAGCCGCCCAGTATGGCAACACTCTTGCCGTACACGCTCATGGTAACGCCGGTGGTGCTCTCAATATACCTCCTGGTCTTCCCCTTGCTGCCTATGATTCTCGCCTTCTGCCTCGCCAGAGCCTTAGGGGTGCGCAGGTACTCGGTGAGGTCAATAACCTCAAGCACGTTCTCCTCGTCCATCAGGCGCATCGCCTTCTCCGGATTAATCCCCCTCGCAATCGCCCTGACTATGTCTCTGGCAATCCAGGCAGAGAGCGGGTCGCCAGCGGGTATTATCTTCACAAGCCCCTCGCTGTCAACCTCAAGCTTGACCTTGAGCTCCCTCTCAATCCTGCGCTTCACCTCGCCCTTTCTGCCGATGAGCACCCCTACCCTCTCTCTGGGAATCCTCAGATACTCCACTGTCATCACCTGCTATGCTGCGGTACACCGCTTCATACTCCAGCGGAAAGTACCTACTGAAATATCTTGTGAGGTTGTACACGTCCCTGCTCAGGAACTCTTCAGCATACGGGTGCTCCAGGGGCACGGCGGAGGAGAGGTCAATGAGCACCGGCTTCTGCTCCCTCACCAGCACGTTGTACTCGCTCAGGTCAGCGTGCACCAGCTTAGCGTCTGCGTACAGCTTCCTGAGCTCCTGCAGAAGTGCGCTGAAGAAGCTCTCAGGCGACTCAAGCTCCGCATCCCTCAGCATGGGTGCAGGCGCGCCCGCATCCTCAATCAGCTCCATCACTATAACATTGTTCAGAAAGGTGAGGGGCTTCGGCACCGCAACTCCAGCGGCGTGGGCAGTCTCCAGATTCTTGAACTCCTTCCTCACCCAGGTGAGCACTATCCCGCGCCTGGTCCTTCTGAAGCTTTTGAACCTGGGGTCGCCAGTTATGTACTTGGTTATCGCCTTGAACTCCGCAGTGGCTATGCGGTGAATCTTCACCGCCACCCTCTCGCCGCTCCTGCTCTCCGCCAGAAAAACGCAGGACTCCTTGCCCATCTTTATGCATCCCCGCATCACATCAATGTAGCCCCTGTTGGCTAACCTGTAGAGGGAGAGCAGCGTCTGGCGGTCAAGCACGTAGCTGGCTACCTTCAGCTCCTCCGCTCCCCTCAGCCTGCGCCTCAGCCTGTCAATCTCTGCGTCCAGCCTTCTGAGCTCTTCCTCCATTCTACAGCAGCCCCATGCTTATCAGCCTGTCCACCTGGGGCTTGGTGTAGCGCCACACAACATCCCCCTTCTTGTCACCCTGCACCTCCCAGGGCTTCACTATCACCACATCCCCCACCTTGATCCACACCCGGCGCCTTATTTTGCCGGGGATGCGCACCATGCGCAGCTTGTTGTCCTTGCAGCGCACCAGCATGCGTGAGCCGCCGAACATCTGCTCAACCACGCCCAGCACCTCGCCCTCCTTGGGCAGCCTCAGCCTCCGCAATGCAGCCTCTTCATCTTCCTCAGGCTCTGGTCTCAATCAATCACCTCTCTACCAGCACTCAAAAGCTCTTGCTCTGAACCTGAACACAACCTCGCAGTTGCCGGTTCTCTCATACTCCGCAGCCCTGCAGATGTTCACTAAGCTGAGCTTCAGCCTCGCAACCATCATCTCCCTTTCCTCAGCCTCCTCGCTGCCGAAGGCGATGCGGTGGAGACCAACGTTCTTCTCCAGGATTCTGGCAAGCACGCCCTCAGCCCCGGGCACCAGCTCATCCTGGCTCCTGGGTGTGAGGAACACCAGGTCGCCCTCCTTTGCCCTGGAGGCGGCAAGCACGTTCTGCGAGCTTCTCAGCTCAACGCTCTTTATACCATGCTCAACCAGCTCATCTATAACCTTTCTTGATATTCCCGTGATTCCGTAAACCTTCATGCAGCCACCTCCTCAGTAGAACATTGGCAGTGTCTCCTGCTGCTTCATCTTCCTGGTCTGCTTTGCCAGCTCCTCCATCTTGGCTTCAATCTCCTTGGCTTCCTTCAGCAGGGGCTCAACATCTATGCCAAGCCCGTGCAGCCTGTTGAGCACCTTGATAAGCTCTGCCGCACCCGCTGGGTCTGGGTTCATCCCCGGAGTCTGGGCAAGCAGGCAGAAGGCGGGAATGCCGAGCGCCGCGCAGTCCAGGAGCACCTGCCCCGGCATGCCGCTCACCACCCCTTCCTCCATCACGCTTATGCTGTTCTCCTTCAGGTAATCCACCATCTCCTTGGTGGCGGCGGCTCCGTACACCGCCGGCTCGCGCATCGGCGAGGGGATGCCTGCCAGGGTTATCACCTGGCTTGCGTTCACGCTGTGCGCCCACTCCACTATGCCCTTGCTGAGCTCGTGCACATACCCAGGAGCCACGGGCACCTCGCTGTACAGCACCGTCAGCCTGTTCTTGGTGTAGATTCTGAAGGGGTGCCTGGCTATGCCCTGCTGCAGCATTGCCACAGGCGGCAGGTGCGGCGACTCAATGTAGCCAGCCAGCTCCATCTCAAGCTGGTGAATCATGTAGCTTGCGGCTATCCCGCCAACCAGTCCCACTCCCGGGAGACCCTCCACTATCACCGTCTCCTCCGGGATGCTGCCCGTGACCTTCACCCTCACCTGCCTGCTCATCTCATCTCCTCTATTTATCCTGCCAGCCTGCTAATATAAACCTTTACACTCAGGCATGCTGAGCGGGTAGGCGTGAGGAATAACCTCAGCCGCCAGGTCAAGCACGGCGCTGCACCCGTCTATCACCGCCGTGTCTCCTGTGCACGCCACCCCTTGCTCTGAGCGCAGCACCGCATCAGGAGAGCGGGCGGTCTCCGCCACCAGCCTCAGCCCTGTCTCAAGCCTGTTTATCCAGCTGCAGAGCTCACCGCTCCTGCTCACCATGCTGTCAAACACCATGAGCACGCTCTCCGGCTCAAGCCTCCTCAGGGTGCTGAAGATGCTCTCAAGCGCCGAGCGTGTGAGGCAGGGCTGAGCTCTGTACTTCCCGTAAACACCCCTGAAGTCCCTCAGAAACCCGTCATCGCACCTCAGCACCGGCATGCCCAGCTTCCAGCACTCCACGGTTATCAGCAGGTTGTAGCCATCAACCAGCAGCCTCTCCCCAGCCACATCTGCGGCGCTGAGCTTCACCCTGCGGCGCCTCCTGCACTCCTCCTCCGAGAACACGCTCCTGAGCAGCAGGTTCCTCTGCTCAGCCCTCAGGCGGTACCTCTCGGTAACCACCCTCAGGGCGCTGCTCCTGCTGTACCCCCTGTTCAGCAGAAACCTGTAGTCGCAGACCGCCTGCCTGTGAATCACTCCACCGCCACCGCGGTCAGCTCCTCTCCTGCGTCAAGATGCCTGAGCAGCGTCTCGGCGATCTCGGTGTTCTTCGCAAGCTTCACCTCGCCCTTTCTGCCTATGGTGGCGACGAACAGGTACTCATCCCCCGCGTAGAACTTCACCATCCTGCCCGCATGCTCCCTGCCCAGCACTAAGTGCAGGTACTGCTTGGTCTCCCGCACCTCCACGCTCAGCCTTTCACCCTCAGGCTCCTCAGACGAGCCCAGGGTGCGCACATCTATGCGCAGCCCCAGCTTCTTCTCAAGCTTGGCAATCTTCCTGCCCTTCCTGCCTATCAGCGACGGCAGATGCCTCTCATCCACCTGCACCACGGCACGGTTGCCATCCACCCTGACGTTCACCCTTGCAGAGGCGGGGAGACGCCTGCGCACCTCCCTGAGCACAGCCTCCTCTGCAAGCTTTGAGGCGGCGCTCTTCGGTGCTTCACCCTTTATCGGCATGACCACCGTCTCATCGCCGAAGGTGTATATCTCGTACTCCACCTCCCCGCTCTCAAAGTCCCTCACCTCTATCACAGGTCTCGCCAGGTCTGCCTCAGCCATGCCGTGGGGCACCTTGACGCTGAAGTCTATCCTGTAAACCTTCTCAACCCTTCCGTCCTTGATGAATATCACTGTGTCAACTATCTGGGGAATCATGCCCAGCTCAACCCTGCCGATGAGCCTCTGAAGCGCGTCTATAGCCTTGGTGGCGTGCACCACCCCCACCATTCCCACGCCAGCCAAGCGCATGTCCGCAAATATCCTGAAGTCCTTAGTCTTGCGCACCTCATCGTATATCGTCCTGTCGGGGCGGACGAGAAGCAGTATGTCGGCGGTCTTCTCCATATCTCCCTCCAGAGGTGCGTACTGGCTTATCTCCTGCCCCACCTGCAGGTCCCTCGGCGACTCCATCGTCTTGACAATCTTGCCCAGGGAGGCGTAGAACTCCGCCAGAGCCTGCGAGAAGGTGCTCTTGCCTGCGCCCGGCGGTCCTGCAACGAGTATACCCTCGGCGCTGCTCCTCAGCCTCTCTATGAGCTTCTCGCTCAGCCTGTAGTCCTCCAAGGAGACCTTGGCAATTGCTCTGACCGCGGTTATCTCAAAGGCATCGCTGAAGGGTGGCTTTGCTATGGCTATGCGCACCTCACGCATCTGCACCACCGTAGCCCCCCTGCGCTCAATCTCTATGAAGGAGTCCCTGTCCATTCTGGCGAACTCCACTATCTCCTTGGCGAGCTGCTGCAGCTCTGGCTCCTCCATGGGCTTTTCCCCCAGGGGCACCAGCCTCATGTTCCCCGGGGTGCCCTTCTTAGCCATCGGCGGAACACGCTCGCGCAGGTGCACCGACATGGTTGAGTCGTCAAAGTACTCAAGTATGCGCGGCATCCGCCTGCTCTCCTCCTTGCGCAGGTACAGCACCTCTATGCCCTTCGCCTCAGCCACCATCGCCTGTATCCTGTCGCTGGTGACCAGCGTGCCCCCCAGCTCTGCGGCGGTTCTCCTGATTATGTCGTCTATCGCATAGAACTCCCTCTCATGGGGTCTTGCGCCGTGAAACTCAAGCTCAATCACCCCATCTTTGTGAAGCTGCCGCAGGGTGATGAGCTCCTCAAGCCCGCGGTACCCGCTCTCCCTGCCCTGGTTTGCCTGGTGCTCCAGCTCAGCCACCACAGCCTCGGCAATTACAACCCTGACACCGGGGCGCTCCTGCACGAGCCTCGTTATCCTTCCATCCACAATAACCGAAGTATCCGGGACCAGAATCATGATTTTCCACTCCTCTTCTCTTTCACTCCCCCTCGCTGATGCGCCTGTAGAAGCAGCTCCTCCTGCCGGTGTGGCATGCCACACCCACCTGCTCCACCTCAAACAGCAGCGCATCTCCGTCGCAGTCCAGCCTGGCTTCCTTCAATAGCTGGTAGTTTCCGGAGGTTTCCCCCTTCACCCACAGCTTCCTGCGGGAGGTGCTGTAGTAGGTCATCCTGCGGCTCCGCAGCGTCTCTGCCAGAGCCTCGCGGTTCATGAACGCCACCATGAGCACCTCTTTTGTTCTGTGCTCCTGCACAACCGCAATCGCCAGCTCCTCTCCGGCGAGCCTGATTCTGAAGTTCACCTTGCTCAGAATTTCATCCATAGGAAAAAGCTCTTTACCTCCCTCAATATAAACTTAGGGGCAGATGTTGCTGCGCAGGCAGCTCCACCAAGGCTACCCCCGGCTGCGCTCCAGCAGCCTTTCCACAGCTTCAATCAGCTCAGCCATGGTGAATGGCTTTTTCAGGTGAGCGTCTGCGCCGCACTCAAAGCTTTTGGTCACGTCCTCGTCTCTGGTCATGACTGTGAACATCAGCACTGGTATGTGTTTTGTGTGGGGGTTTTCTTTTATCGCTTTGCACACTTCCCATCCGCTCATTTCTGGCATTGCTATGTCCAGTATTACCAGGTCAGC
>JAADFH010000003.1 GCA_013152995.1 Methanobacteriota archaeon | reverse complement strand
AAGGAAAAGCAGGCAGCATAAAAACTGGCAGGCAAAAGCAGCCCGCTGCGGGTGCGCATCAGCCACGCCTATAGCTGCTATACTACCCGCCCTGCGGCTGTGCCCTGCTCCTCAGCGCATTCTGTATCTTCGTCTGCATCTCCGTGAGCTTTGCCTTAACCTTCTCCTCCTGCTTCTTCAGCGTATTCAGCCTGAGCTCAAGCGTCTCCTTCTTCTCCTTAAGCTCGCTCTCCACCCTGCTCTTCTCGCTCCTCACCAGCAGGCTGCCCACACTCTTGTACACCTCCGCATCCTCTGCAAGCTGCTCAACCTCCTTCAGCGCCCTCTCAACCTCCTTGAGCTGAAGCTCCATCTGCATCCTCTGCGCCACTATGCTCTCAGCCTGCTGCTGGAGCTGCTGAAGCTGCACAAGCTGGTGCTGCACCTGCGGCGGAATCTGCTCCATCTCTCAACCTCCTAACTCATCTGCAAGCCTTATCCATCTCATCACCGACGACAGCGACGCTCTAAGAGCGCTGCCGTCCTCAGCCTCAACCTCAACAACCAGTACGCTTCCGTCCCTCATAAACCTTACCCTCGCCCTGTCCTGCGGTGCATCCAGCACCTCCTGCACCACCGCCGAGTGCACCACCTCTGCGCTCCTCTCATTTCCCAGCTCAAGCCTCAGCCTTGCGTAGCCCCTCAGCATCCTGCGCTTCCTCCTCAATCACCTTCTCCACCCCCACCTCCGGACCAGCCATGCCGAAAAGCAGCGAGTTCCCCCGCTGCCTTACCATGCCCCCGAGCCACCTCTGCGCTCTCGCTGCCAGCTCCCCCTCGCCATAGCCATAGCTGTGCTTCAGCTCCCTGCACAGCATCGCCCTGCGCAGCTTAAGAGCGAACCTCCTCTCCCCATTCACATAAACCTCAATAAGCGACGGATTCCCGCGCCTCTCCTTCACAATCACCACACGCTCATCCAGCGAGAACACATGCTCAAGGTTCGCCTTGCCTCTGGTAAGGTACCTCCCTCCGATAGCCCTCGCCAGGTCCCTGCTGAAAGTCCTTGTTCTCGGAGAGGGCTTTCTGGAGGTGGTGACCAGCGTCATCTCGCCTTGACTCGCTTCACCACCTTCGGTCTGGGCTTGTACAGCACGCGATACCCGCAGAAAGCGCAGCGCACGTGCTGCTCCTCCAGCTCCACCTCCTTACCGCAGGCACCGCACACGTACATCAGCTCACCTTCCTAACCGTTCTGTCAGCCGCAAGCGCGGGAGCGGTTCTCGGCAGGTATGCGCCGCCCGCAAACTTCGCGCCGCACTTCCTGCATCCCCATATACCCGAGGCAATCCTTCTAACCCCCCTCTTCTCACACACCATGCAGGTGTGCAGCTGCCTCTGCTTCCTGTCCACCTCCACCCACTTTCTTCTCAGCCTCATCCCGTACCTGGGACCGAACTTCCCTGCGGAGCCCACCTTCTTGGTTCTTCCCATCAGCTTTCACCCCGGTATGTGCTGCCTGAGAAACTCAGCCTTCTCTCTGCCCTTCCTAACAATGTCAACAATTTCCTCCTTCGTGAAGGTGCCGCTACCACCCTTCTGCATCGCCACAATCTCCCCCTTCTCGTTGTAGCCCACCGTCAGCCTGGCATCCAGCACTTCCTCCTCCTCCAGGCACGGGTCCAGCACGATGTGCCTGCCAATCTTGCAGTATGTCACCTCCACGGGGGTATCCCTGACCGGCAGCTTCTCCTCCGTCCTGGTCTTGTAGTCCACCTTTCCATCCTCAAGCTTCGGCATGTAGGTGTTCTTGAGCGCCGCTATTGCGCCGAGGGTGCAGGCGTCAAACAGGTTTCCATCGTAGTCAAGCGGGTGCAGGTCAATGAACACAATCCACACCAGCTCGCCCTCCTCAATGCACAGCTTCTCCAGCTCAATGCACCCCGACTCCCTTATAGCCCTGTCCACCACTCTGGCGAGCTCCACCGTGTCCTCATCCGGCGGACCTCGCTCAAAGCTCGGGCTGGCGAGGGGTATCAGCTCGGCATTGGTTGTGAGCACCCCCGAGTCCGGCATGTCCGGGAAGGGCATGCCCACCGAGAGCTTCACACCCACCATCACCTTGGTCCTGCCCAGCGTCACCAGCGCCGAGCCCTCCGCACGCTCGTTAATTCCAACCTCCACGCTGATATTCCTGTACTCATCAAATCCCCTGCCATCCACTCGCTTCCCCGCATCCAGCAGCTTCTCCACGTGATCCTTCTTTATGTCTGCGATAATGTCCTGGTTCATCACTCCTCACTCCTCTTCTCGTAGACCTTCTTCAGCGCCTCCTTCTGCTTCTCGTACACCTGCATGCATCCCTTGATGGCAAGCTCAAACGCCTGCTCAAACTCCTCCTGGGTCAGATTGCCGTCCATCTGCATCAGGCACACCTCGCCCGTTCTCGGCACTATGGCAACTGGCAGGTCAGCCTCACCGTAGTTGTCCTCAATATCAAACAGGTCCAGCACTATGTGTCCACCCACCTTGCCTGCGGCGCACGCGGGCACCAGGTCCCTCATTGGTATTCCAGCATCCGCGAGCGCCACACTTGCGGCGGTTATGCCCGCGCACCTAGTGCCAGCCTGAGCCTGCAGAATCTCTATGAACACATCTATGGCGGTCATGGGGTAGAGGTGGGTGAACACCACACTCTCCAGCGCCTGCCTCGTCACCTTGGAAATCTCCATGCTCCGCCTGTCTGGACCTGGACGCTTGCGCTCGTACACCGAGAAAGGCGCCATGCTGTAGTAGGTGCGCAGCACCGCACGCTTCGGATTAGCCTCATGCCTGGGATGAATCTCCTTTGGACCGTAGCATGCCGCCAGCACCTTGTTACCGCCCCACTCCACGTAAGCCGAGCCGTCAGCACGCTTCAGCACACCCGCCTCTATCTTCAGCGGTCTCAGCTCATCCACGCGCCTGCCATCCAGCCTTCTGCCATCCACAATAAACTCTTCCGGTTCACCAGCCTTCATACCCTTTCCCTCTCGCGAACTATCATCTCCTTAATCCTGTCAGTTAACCCTGAAGTGTGTGCCTCAGCCTCAATCTTCCTCACAGCCCTCTCAACCAGGTCAGCCATGCCCATGCTCTTGCACGACACCCATATTATGCCGTTCTGACCCACCAGAATCCTGCATCCCGTCTCCCTTGCAAGCATTCCCAGCATTGAGCGCTTCCTGCCTATAACCCTGGGCACCTTCGCCGGCGAAATCTCTATGAGCCTGCCTCCCCTCAGAATCCTGCACCCCCGCTGCTTCATGGTGAGGTACACACCCTTCGTGGGTGCCACCTCCCTCACGTAGGCGTAGATTGCAGTTCCTGGCTTCATCACCTTCATCAGCGGGGTTCTGAAGGGGTCCACCTCCCTGTGGAAGTCTGAGGAGTTGAGTATCGCGGTGTAGGGGCTGGCTATATCCACGCTCCATGCGGTCTCGTAGATTGTGCCGGTAACCGTGCCTATCACAAAATCTCCAACCTTCGGATAGTACCGCCCCGCTAAGGACACCACCCTCACCACACCCCTGCTTGTGTCCAGCAGCCCCAGCACCGCAGCGTAAACCCTGTCTCCCTCCCTGTACACACCCTCACCCAGCTTCACCCTTCCGCTCGCCACCTCCTCACCGGGTATAACGAACCTTCTCGTGCTCATCACTCAAGCCTCCTGACCTCAACCTCGCCCTTGGTCACCGCCTCAAGCTTCCTGAGCATCTCCTCCATGGCGCCAGCAGGCAGAGTTATGGCAAACACCCAGCTGCCGTCTTTAAGCCACTCCTCCTTATCGGGCTTGCCATACTTCATCACCACGCCCTGAGCCTTGCTGGCATACCTCCAGGGAATCTTCACAGCCATTCTGCGCTCCTCAAACTTCAGCGGAAGTATCCTGCGGATAGCCTTAACCACCTCCGGCACCTGCGCCTCAGCGCTCCTGTGTATGTCTATGTTCACCCTCGCCTCCTCCAGCGCCTTCTCTATACGCTGCGGCGGATGCGGTGCGCCCGTCTGGGGGTTTATCGCATGCCTGGCGATGTAGTTGACCACCTGCCTTCTGCGCTGCTCCTGCATCCTCCTGCGCTGCTCGGTGGTTAGCTGAATCTCCCCCTTCCTTATAATCCTGTACACCACCTCCTCCAGGCTCTGCACGCCCAGCACCCTCATCGCCTGCTCCACCGAAGCCTTCTCGCCCTTTCTGGCATCCTTGAAAACCTGCTCCACCGCAACAAGCTGCTCAAAGTCCACCTTCTCACCCTGCTTCACACGCAGTGCCAGCTCAGGATGCACAAGCACCTCAAAACGCTCACCCTTTGTGCTTAGACGTGCTATAACTGCCTCATCTAAGGTTACCATCCTCTACTCCTGCTCCTCTTCTTCCTCCTTCTTCTCCGGCACCCTCTTCAGACACTCCCTGATCTCGTCGGTGGTGAACTTTCTGAACTTCATCGTGCTGAGCTCAACCACAGCCATGTCAATGGACTCCTCACTCATCCTGCCCTCGGTAACCTCGTTCATCACCTTCATAGCCAGGTCAATCGCCTCATCCAGGCTCATGTCATCTCTGTGCTCCTTCTCAAATATCTCCATGGCGGTGTTTCTGCCCGCGCCAATGGCGGTGGCTCTGTACTCTATGAGCGCACCGCTCGGGTCGGTCTCAAACAGCCTGGGGGTATCGTTAACCCCTGCTATCAGCAGCGCTATACCGAAGGGTCTCACCCCTCCGTGCTGGGTGTAGAGCTGCTTGAAGTCGCATATTCGCTTGGCGAGCACCTCCAGGTCAATGGGCTCGTTGTAGGTTATCCTGTGCACCTGGCACTCCACCCTCGCCCTGTCCACCAGCACTCTCGCATCCGCCACCAGACCGGAGGTTGCGGCACCTATGTTCTCGTCAATCTGGAATATCTTCTCAATGCTCCTCGCCTCCACCAGTCTTGAAGTAATCCTCTTGTCCACGGCAAGAAGCACACCATCTCTGTACCTTATCCCTAAGGAGGTGGTGCCCCTCTTCACAGCCTCCCTTGCGTACTCAACCTGGAAAAGCCTTCCATCAGGGCTGAACACCGTTATAGCCCTGTCATAACCCATGCTTGGCATCGGCTGCATCTTCTTCACCTCTCAGCTCCTTATCAAGTACCCCTACAAACCTGAGCTTCAGAATCCTGAGTCTCTCTCTGAGCGCCTCATCCACAGGTTCTGCATAACACAGCCCACAGGTTGTACCTCTCAGTATAAAATCCTTACCCTCAAGCTTCACCTTCTCTTCGCTACTAATAAAACCTCTTTCCCCACTTAAAAACTTTCGCCTGAGCGCGCGCACCGTGCCGCTCACACCCAGGGGGAGGAGGTGCACCCTCTCGCCGGCGATCTCCGAGACCGCGCTCATGGCTGCAATCACCCTGCGCACCTGCGTGTGGCTGCACACCACAAACCCGCGCTGCTCCTGCTCATTGAACTCAAGCAGGCGCAGGTGCAGCTCCGCAAACCCTGTTTCCCCGAACAGGGCAAGCGCGGAGCACGTGATCGCAGCACCCACCTCCCTTCTGCTCAGCCTCCTGTCACTTTCCGCACGAAAGGCTATGTAGCGCTTCCTGTGCCTCAGCGACGGTGGAAGCGGCTTCGCCCTAAGCAAACCTCACCCCCCTGCTGACCTCCCTTCTCGCCCGCCTCTTCTTCTCAAGTATCCCCTCCGGCACCTGCTGGAGCGCCCTGAGCGCCTCATCCTCGGAGAACCCGCAGCACTCAAGCAGCGCCACCCCCTCCCTGAGGCTTCTTAGCGCGTACCTGCACCTTGCGCCGGAGGTGGCGAGCACGCTGAAGCCGTACTTCCTGCTGAGCCTGAGGATTTCCCTGAAGTGGCTGAGCACCTTAGCTCTCTCAATACCCCTGGCGGTTACAATGTCCTCAAGCTCAACCGCTATTGCCACCCCCTGCTCAGCCGCATACCTGGCAACCACCGTATCAACCCCGCAGTCCTTCCTTCCCGCGTAGGGGTGGAGGAGCGCATCAACCCTTGAGTCCCTGACAGCACTCCTGTTTATCTCCATGCTCCCGCCATGCACCAGCAGGAAGTCAAACCTCTTCCAGCTCTTCCTGACCTCCGAGAGCAGCTCCCGCCTGGTGTCAGCGTGCACCTCCATGCCCGAGGCTATGCCCTCATGCACCACACCGTCACACAGGCAGAGCTCAACTCCGAGGCTCTTAGCGAGCTTGCGCAGGAAAGCTGGGGTGTCTGCGCCTGACGAGTGAAGCGAGTGCACGTGCAGGTCGGTGAACATCTACACCCTACTTACCCCTGCGCAGATTTGCCCTTATGCTCGGTCTGAGCTTCTCCGCACCCTTGCCCTTGTTCCTCAGTCCGCGGGAGCGCTTCCCTGCGCTCGTGAGACCCCTGAACACCCTGCCCCTGTGGGCTCTGCCTGCTATCCAGCCCAGCTCGGGGTCGTTCCTGATGGCAGGATGAGCGGGATCAAGCATTATAACCTCAAAGTACTCGTACTTTCCGTCCCTGCCAACCCAGTAGGAGTTGAGAACCTCCAGATTCGGGAACTTCCTCTGGGCTCTCTCCTCGGCTATCCACTGCAGCGACTTCTTGGGGGTGTACTTCACCACACCCATCCTCTTCGGTCTTCTGCCGCCGCGCGGGCGCTCCTTCCTTCTGCCTCCCTTTCTCACCCTGGAGCGCACCACGATAACGCCGGGCTTTGCCTTGTAGCCCAGCGCTCTCGCCCTGTCCAGGCGGAGGGGCTTCTCCACCCTGACGACACTCTCCCCTCTCCTCCAGGCGGGCAGCCTCTCGCGCATCAGCATGCCCACATAGCTCTCCGAAGGTCTCTTCCATGCCAGTGCAAGATACCTGTAAGCACCCATCTCGTATCACCCTGATACCCTGCATTTATCCACACTCTCATTGTAAATATTAATTGAGCAAGCCTTTATGAGGGGCAGAGGAGAAGTAGATTACGGGCTGATACTGTGAACAGGCTGGAGAGGGTTGTTTCCCTGTACACCGCCATGCTCTGGGTAACGGCGGTGCTGGTCTCCTGTGCAGTGTTCGGCGCACTCTCAGGCACCGAAACCTCCGCATACCACGCCAGAATGGCTGAGCTCTTCCGCACCCAGGGGTATGCAGACTACGACCCGCTCTCCTACGGCGGCAGACCCTTTGTCTACTATCCCCTGGGCTACGTAATTGCGGGCTTAGCCCTGAGGCTCCTGCCTGCAGAGCTCTTCTACACCCTGGTGCCAGCCCTGAGCTTCGCCGCATACATAGCGCTGGTGTACCAGCTCCACAGGCGGTTTGCAGACGAGCACACCAGCATGAGCATGGTGCTCCTGAGCCTCAGCATCGCCTATGGCGCCTTCGGCAGGTTCTTCATCCATCAGCTCTCATACCCGCTGGCGCTGCTCTCCGTTCTCCTGTACATGCGCCGCATGCCCTTAGCCTCCGGCGCCCTTGCTGGAATCTCGGCGCTCATCCACTTAGAGAGCTTCCTGTTCATAGCAGCTTTTCTGGGTTCACTTAGCCTGAGGGACAGGAGGGCGCTGATACCTCTGGGTGCCGGTGCGGCGCTTGCAGCACCCTACTACCTGCACCTGCTCTACAGGTTTGACTGGTACCTGCCCATGCTTGACCCTGTCTACAGGAAGGTGCTGGTAGCCCACTGGGGTGATGTTACTCCCGGGCTGCAGAACCTGCTGAAGCTCAGGTACTTCCTCTTCCTGGGCGTGGCTGGCGGGCTTGCGCTGCTGCGCAGGCGGGAGTTCCCCGCGCTGGTGCTCACGGGCACCGCCTTAGCGCTCTCCGGCACCAGGTTCATAAGTCCGCTGGGGCTCCTGTTCTTCTCCGTGCCTGCCGCCGCGATGCTCTCAGGCTCCAGCCAGAGGCGTGTTCTCCTGCTGGGGGTTGCGGTGTACTCCTTAGTCTACCTGAGCTACGCCATCTCCGGACCCCTCCAGGCTCAGACAGACCCTGAGCTAATGCAGACGCTGGAGTGGGTGAAGCACAGCACCCCGGCGGAGACCGTGGTGGTGGCTCCGCTGAGGTACGGACACCTCATAACCTACTACGCTGAGAGGAAGAACTTCGCGGATGGCATGCTGGAGTTCGCTGACCTCCGCAGAGCCGAGCTGAGCCTTCAGGCGTTCCGCGGCAACACCAGCGCACTCCAGGAGTTGCTCGCTCTGCCAGAGCCGAGGGTGTTTCTGGTGAAGAAGGACAGCCCAGCCTACAGCTACCTGCGTGAGAGGCTGAGGGTGGTGTACGGAGCTGGTGAGTATGAGGTTCTGGAGTAGCAGGGGCTTCTGGCTCAGCCTGCTGGCGGCGCACCTGCTGTTCCTGCGCCCGGGGCTGTGGAGCAACGACGAGGCAGCCTACCTCACGCTCGCACGCTCCTTAGTGGACAGGTTTCCCTGGGAGCTGCACGAGGCTCTGAACCTGTCTCCGTACATACCAGCCCCCGGTCACGGAGCATACTACTCCTTCTTTGAGTTCGGTGGTGAGGTTCACGCGGGCATCAGCCCTGGAATGTCGCTGCTCTCAGCACCCATGTATGCGCTGATGGGCTCGCCCGGGATGAAGCTCCTGAGCATCTGCGCGAGCATGGTAACAGCATACACGCTCTACAGACTCCTCCGACCGCACAACGGGGCAGGCAGGCTTGCGGCAGTGCTCTACGTATTCGCAACACCTGCAATTTTCTATGCCACCAGCCTCTGGTACCACTCCCTGCTCACCATGCTGTTCACCCTGAGCGTTTACTTTGTGCTGGAGGCTGAGAGGCAGAAAAATGCCCATATCATCCTGCCTGTGCTGTGTGCTCTGAGCGTGCTGTGCGCATTCTACATCCTCCCCTCAGTTTTTATTCTTATGGCTGGAGGTGCTCTCAGGCTTGGAAGGCGGCGAGGCACTGCTGCACTGGTGCTGTTCCTGCTCCTCCTCACACCTGCGCTTGCCTACAACCTTGCAAACTTCGGCTCACTGCTGGGAGAACACTCCGTGCCCTCTCCGCTGCTTTCCGCTGCTGGAGGAAACGCAGAGGCGCTTCACCCAGCGTGGGCAAGGGTGGTGCAGACCCTTCCGGCGCTGCTTCTGATTCCAGAGCTCAGCGAAAGCAGATACGCTCTGGTGCAGAAGGGCATGCTGCAGTCATCCCCCGTGCTCGCTCTGGGACTGGTGTACCTGCTCAGACGCAGATTAGCTGTGCCCGTGCTCGCAGGCGCTGTGCTCGTGCTGCAGGTAGCCTATGCAAGCGGTGACCTGGGAGGATGGGAGCTGAGCATGCGATACCTCCTCCCGCTGTATCCCGTGCTCTGCGTTGCAACTGCAGAATTCCTGCGGGATAGGCGCATAGCCATGCCCCATGCAGAGGGCGTGCTGCTTGCACTTGCCTTCCTCCTCATGCTTTTTCCTCTGGACATACCCTCTCCCTGGTACACCAGAGCCAAAGCGGCTGCGGCGTTTCTTGCGGTTGCTGCAGTCATTCTGAGCCTCTCACGTCTCGGGCAGGAGCTGAGAGCAGCGGCTGTGCTACTGCTACTCTTCTCGGCATTCCTGAACCTCAACGACGCCTCCTACTCTGCAAGCTATCGCTCCGCACATGCGCTCATTGACGGCGCACTCTCTGATGCAGGCTCTGTTATACTTGCACCCGAGGGGGCACCCTTTGCCGGACTCTTCCTGCCGGGGAGGGAGCTCAGAAGCTACTCAGCCGTGCCCCCCAACCTCAGCGGCAGGCTCACGCTCATAGGCTACAGCCCGCCGGAGAACTGCAGGGTTGAAAGCCAGTGGGGCTTCAGCAGCCCCTACAGCCACCTGGTGCGTGCGCACAGCCTGAGAAGACTGGTTGACGCCCTGCAGGGCATGCGGGTCTACAACCTGAGCTGCGCAGGTAATGGAGTCTGAGCAGAGTGCTGCAGGCTTCTGTTCTTCCTGCTGGAGGACAGGCACGAGTAGCGGAAATTGAAACCTGCTTGGACTTACTGCTTTTAACTCATTCACCGCCTGTATAATGTGTCATCAGCGAATCTCTTCCTTATATAGCCCCTACTCATCGCTTGGCAGCACTGCCACTCCCCCTCAGTGCCTCCAGCTCAACCTCAAGCGCAGCCACGGGATACTCAAGCTCAAACCTCTCCAGCACCTCGGGGTGAACTTCGCCAAGCACACCCACCCTTCTCCCCGAGACCACCACGGCGGCGCACCTGCCCTGCATGAACGCCCCATCCTCATGGGGCACGAACTCCGCCTCAACCCCGAAGTCCCTGAACAGCCCCTGAGCAACACCCTTTATCTCCGCAAATCCCGCCTTTGCATGAATCACCGCCAGCGCCACCATCCTGCGCCTAACCGCCCTGCCATCAGAAAGCTGCAGCACGTCTCCAGCCTCAAATATCCGCTGCGGCA
>JAADFH010000002.1 GCA_013152995.1 Methanobacteriota archaeon | reverse complement strand
CCTGAGGTCGCCCAGGGCGTGCACCGTAGCCCTGCACTTCTCCGGGTCGTGGATGGTCATGAGGTCTATGCCCGTGACCGTAACATCAGGCACGGGTTTGCCGTCCACGCGTATGGGCACAGCCACCTCACGCTCAACCTTCTGGTAGCTTAGGATGGAGTAGCACTCCGCCGTGGGGCGGTAGCCACCCTTCGGTCCGGGTACGCCCTCCACCAGCCCCAGGCTGCGCAGTGACTGCATCTGATTGCGTATCGTGCCGGGATTCTTGTTGATGAGCTCCGCTATGTCCTCCCCCTTTACCGCCTCTCCTCCGGACCTGTGGTACAGTTCAACCAGTGCCAGCAGAACCTCCCTCTGCACAGGTGTCAGCTTCATCTCCTACCCCTTTCACCGCTCATGTAATACCGTGCACAATTACTATATAAATATTTATGCGATATGTTTATATGCTGGTAGCTATTAAGGTATAACATGCTTTCTGATGAGAGAGCACAGGTGAGCATTGAATTTATCCTGCTTGTTGGCGGGGTTCTCATAGGAGCGCTCACCATATTCACCCTCAGGGACTCACTCAAGAACTTTGCCCAGGTTATAAGCGAGTGGGCGGAGCAGGAGAGAAACATCTCCATCTCCCAGGTTACCAGGTAGCTTAATGGTTCTCCCGGTGGTGCCTGTCAAAGGGCTCCACATGGACTGTTACACTGCTAACCTCTGGCATGCTTTTTGATATGTTGTTCTCAACCTCATGCGCTATTCTGTGGGCTTCTTTGAGCTCAAGGTTCTCATCAACACACACGTGCAGGTCAACCTTGCAGTACGCTCCCATGGCGTGGAGCTTTATCCTGTGCACGTGCACCACCCCCGGCGTAGCCAGGCTCACGCTCTCTATCCGCTTCACCATCTCCTGCGAGGGCACGGTGCCCATGAGGTACCTAACATTCTTCCAGCACATCTCGCCGGCGATCCGCAGCACCACCAGGGCTATGCCCACGCCCACCAGGGAGTCAAGCAGCCCGAAGCCTGCCCAGCCTGCGAGCACCCCTGCAAGCACCGCCAGTGAGGTGTACACATCCCCGCGATAGTTTGCGGCACTTGCCTCCAGGGCTGGGCTTCTGGTGCGCCTCGCCACACCTGCGGTATAGCTTGAGAGCGCATACTTCCCCGCCAGGTTGAGCACAACCGCTGCAATCGCCACACCGCCTATCCTCTCAGGCGGGTTCAGCACTCTTGCCGCTGCGCCTATCATGAACTCAACCACCACAAACACCAGAAACAGCGACGCCACGAGCCCGGCGATTGCCTCGGCATCGTGGTGTCCATGGGGATGCGTGCTGTCCGCTGGCTTGTTGCTCACCCTTATTCCCACAAGCGCCACCGCCGAGAGCAGCACGTCGGTCAGCGAGTCTATTGCATGAGCTACCAGGGCGGCGCTTCCTGAGTATATTCCAGCACCACCCTTTAGCGCAGCCAGGCACAGGTTGCCTGCCACCCCCACCATTGACGCCTTCTCCCTTTCATCCGCAGGCTTCAGCATTCCCGGGCACTCCTGCTCGTAAAGAAAAAAGAAGCTGAGCGCCGCCGGACAGACTCGAACTGTCGACCACCTGGTTAACAGCCAGGCGCTCTACCTACTGAGCTACGGCGGCTCGTGAGCTCTGAGCTGGAGTTAACGAGATAAAACTCATATCACGCTGCGAGGCGTGGCGGGAATTCTGCCCGAGGTTACGCTTCCGGAAAAGGGGAGAGGGTCAGACTTGCGGCTTGATGACTTGAGGAGAAGCGCAGGCAACTTCATCCACTCCTGCCGTCCTCGGCCAGTGCTCTTCCGCAGACTTTTCCGCATGTATGCGAGCAGGCTCAGGGGCAGGCTGCTGGAGATAGGTCCGGAGTACCCGCAGTACTACGACGCTCCGAGCATAAAGCTTGACCTCTGCGAGCGCTACGGGCATGGCAAGTACCGCGTGGACGTGGTCGGTGACGCCTGTGCTCTGCCCTTCAGAGACGGCAGCTTCAGCACCGTGGTGTGCTTGGAGGTTATGGAGCACGTAACCTCGCCGGAGAGGCTTCTGAGCGAGCTCTCGCGAGTGCTCAGGAGCGGGGGCACGCTGTTCTTCAGCGTCCCCATGGCGTGGCTGTACCACCCCATACCCCTGGACAGGCTCAGGCTCACCTCTCAGGGTGTTGAGGCGGTTCTGCAGGAGCACGGCTTCAGGGTGGTAAAGGTTCACAGGGTGGTGGGCGTGCTGGGCTTCATAACCACCATGCTCTACTTCATGTGCATGGCGAGAATCAACCGCGTGCCTCTGAACCCGCTGCGCAGGGGGCTGCTGATGCTCAACTGGCTGCTCTTCCTGCCAGCCTTCATCCTTTCAATAGCAACCGAGAGGCTTCAGCCAAAGGACATCTACATAACCAACTTCTGCGTGGCTGAGAAGCCTTAGGCATGCATGCACTCCTCAAGCACCCTCTCAACCATCCCCTCAAGCTCCTTCAGGTGCTCCTCTGAGTCAGCCTCAATGCTCGCCCTTATTATCGGCGAGGTGTTGCTGGGTCTGAGCAGCGCCCATCCGTGCTCAGTCACCACCCTTGCGCCGTCCGTGGTGTCCGGCTGGTAGCCCATCTCCCTGAACCTCTGCACCACCCTCTCAACCACCTGGAACTTGATTCTGTCATCGCATGCGAAGTTCCTGTGCAGCTTCGGATAGCTCGGAATCTCGTCAGCCATCTCAGAGAGCCTCTCGCCTCTCTCCGAGAGTATCGTCGCAAGCTTCAGGCTTATGAGTATGGGGTCATCAAAGGGGTGGAAGTCCGGGTAGAAGTAGTGGGCGCTTGTCTCCATGGCAAAGACGGCGTTGTACTCCTTTATAGCCTCGCACACGAACACATCCCCCACCCTGACCCTCTTCACCTCGGCGCCGTACTTTGTGAGCACCTCCTCAACAATCTGCGAGCACTCCACATTCGCTATAACCACCCCGCCCCCCTTCTCCTTCAGCACCTCCCTTGCTATGATTATCCCTATCTTCTCATTCTGCACCACCCTCCCCAGGTCATCCACGAACACCACTCTGTCAGCGTCGCCATCATAGCCGGCACCGAAGGCTGAGCCCATAGCCGGCACCGCTCTCGCCAAGTCTGCCAGGCTCTCGGGGGTGGGCTCGCTCTTCCTTCCCGGGAAGGTGCCGTCCGCCTGCGCGTTCAGCGTCTTCACCTTAGCCCCAGCCTTCCTGAACAGCTCGGGAGCCACCACCCCAGCGGCGCCGTTGCCTATGTCAAGCACCACGCTGAGCTCCCTCTCAAGCTTCAGCCTCTCCAGCAGGTAGGCTTGGTAGTCTGCAAGCACGCTCTGCGTGCTGAGCTGCACGCACTCCCCTATGCTGTGCCACTCCGGCGTTACGAACTCCCCCTTCAGAAATATCTCCTTCACCCTCTGGTTCTCATGCGTGTAGCCCGTGCCATCGCTCCTGCGGAACCTCACCCCGTTGTACTCTGGGGGGTTGTGGGAGGCTGTCACGTATGCGCCTGCATCATAGCCATACCTGCCCACCGCAAAGTTCAGCACGGGTATGGGGAGCATTCCAGCTAAGTGCACCTCCACGCCGGTTGAGCATAAACCCGAGACGAAAGCCTGCTCAAACATCAGCGATGTAACCCTGGGGTCTCTGCCCACCACCACCCTTCCTCTGCCTTCCAGATGCGTGCCGAAGGCTCTGCCTATGCCGGCGGCGGTCTCGGCGGTTATATCCCTGTTAATGATACCCCTGACATCGTACGCCCTGAATATGTACTCCATCCAACCACCTCAGCCCCCTATATGTGGGAGCGCATATTTTACTTTAACCCCCGCAGCAGGCGCCCTGCAGCGGGGTGAACAGCCTCACCTCTATGCTCTCCCCCTTCTCCACGCCCTCGGTGTTCTCCGGCACCACCGTGAAGCCGTGGGCTCTGAGCATTGAGCTCAGCACTCCCGAGCCGGAAACCCGCACAGGCTCCGCCTCGTAGCCCTCCCCAGCCCTCTCCAGCCTCACCCTCACAAAGTCCCTCCTGCCCAGCTCCGAGGCTATCTTCCTGCGCAGCACCGCCCTCACCGCCGGATAAGGACAGCTCGGCTCGGCACCCTGCATGAGCTGCAGCGCGGGTCTGACAAGGGCTTCAAAGCTGAAGAGCGTTGCCACGGGGTAGCCAGGGAGCATGAACACCAGCGTTCTCCCCAGCCTTCCGAATCCGCTGGGCTCTCCGGGACGCATGGCTATGCCGTGCACCTCTATCCTGCCCAGCTCCTGCAGAACCTCCGGCACTAAGTCGTGCTCGCCGACTGAGCTGGCTCCGGTTATGAGCACAACATCCGCCTCCGAGGCGGCGCTCCTCACAGCCTCCCTCAGCGCCTCCCTGCGGTCCTCCACTATGCCAGCCCTCTCAGCCTCTGCTCCGGCGCTCCTGCACAGGTGGAGCAGCGCATAGCCGGTAGCCTCGTACACCCTTCCCTCCTCCAGCTCCTCTCCGGGCTCTGCAAGCTCGTCGCCGGTTGCTATAACCCTGACCCTCGGCTTGGCAGCCACCCTGACCCTGCTCCTGCCCAGCGAGGCGAGCACCGCAACCTCCTTAGCTCCGAGCACCGTGCCGGAGCTGAGCAGCACCTCCCCCTTCCTGTAGTCCTCCCCCTGCAGCGCCACGTTCTTGCCGGGGGGCACGGCTCTGAGCACCTCCACCTCCCCCCCGAGCACGTTCACATGCTCCAGCATCACCACCGCATCAGCTCCAGCGGGAAGAGGTGCGCCCGTGCTTACCCTGACAGCCTCGCCCTCACCCACGCTGCCGCTCCACCCGGCACCAGCCCTCGCCTCCCCCTTCAGCCTCAGGTACCTGGGGTTTGAGGGCGAGGCGCCGAAGGTGCTGCTCGCCCTTACCGCAAAACCGTCCATGGCAGCCCTGGAGAAGGGCGGGTTGTCACGCTCAGCCCTCACATCCTCTGCCAGCACCCGCCCCGCAGCCTGCGAGATGTGCACCTCCTGCGGCGGAAGCGGCTCTATGCTCCTCTCAAGCCTCTCAAGCGCCTCCTTCAGCGGCATCAGCTCCCTGAAACCTCTGCCTCTGATGCTCCGCATAGCTCAAGAATCCTCCTGTAGTCCTGCGGCGTGTTCACGTTTAAAAAGCTTTCAAGCCCCGGATCAGCGCTGCGCACCCTGCTCTCGGGCAGCACCCTCGCCTTCAGCAGCTCAGCCAGCTGGTACATGCTCCTCACCCTCTCCAGCCCAGCAAGCGCACTCCTCCTGTATGCACCGTGAAGCGGCTGCAGCCTGCCCAGGGCTTCGGGGATGCAGGCGCTGCTGTGCTCAAGCTCCGCTGCAAGAAGCCTGTAAAGCTCGGGCTTAAGGAGGGGGCAGTCAACCGGCATTGAGAGGATGCACTCATGCGAGGCTTGGGCAGAGGCTGAGAGCAGCGCCATCGCGGGTCCAGCCCCCGGATGCGAGTCCAGCACCACCCTTGCGTCGCACAACCGCATGACCTCCTCCGCCTGCGCAGCCGTTGCCACAGCCACCATCACCTCCTCCCCCGCTGCCCGCGCAGCCTCAACCACATGCTCCAAGAAGCTCCTGCCGTTGAGCCTGAGCAGCTTCTTGTCAGAGCCCATCCTCCTGCTCGCTCCGCCGGCGAGCACCACCGCGGTGCACCGCATACCCGCTTGGCATTGAATAACGACCCAAAACTTTAAGCATGCCCGAGCCAAAGCCTGAGCGTGCAGGTGCTGGTGCTTCCTGTGTGCAGCGATGATGCGAGAGCCGCGGAGCAGGCTGCTGAGGCTATAAACGGGCACTTCAGCGTGTACGTGGGCAGGGCGCTGAACCCCAGGCTTCTGCTGAACTCCCGCAGCCAGGTGCTGGCAGAGCCCCTGCTTGAGGAGCTGGGCAGCCTCAGGCTCAGACACTGCAAGCTTCTGGGTGTAACCGAGCAGGACATCACCACAGAAGGCACCAACTACGTTTTCGGGCTTGCCGAGCTCGGCGGAAGGGCTGCGGTGCTCTCCACCTTCAGGCTGCGCTGCTCCGAGCGTGGAAAGTTCAGGGAGAGGCTGCTGAAGGAGGCGCTGCACGAGCTGGGGCACACCTTCGGGCTGGTGCACTGCACCAGAAGCTGCGTCATGCGCTTCTCTGCTGACGTGCACGGGGTGGATGCAAAGCCAGCCAGCTTCTGCAGCACCTGCATGAGCAGCCTAACAAAGTTTCAATCGTTAGCAGATAGGATATAGCTGTGCCTGAGGTGTTTTAGGATGAGAGAGTATGCTGAGAAGGTGAGGGAGGCTGTGAAGCAGCACCACCGCTGGTTTGAGCGCAGCCTCCCCCTCATAGCGAGCGAGAACATCACCTCCCTGCTGGTGCGGGAGCTGTGCGCAAGCGACTTCTCCCACAGGTATGCTGAGGGGCAGCCCGGCAGGCGCTACTACCAGGGCTGCAGGTACATAGACGAGGTTGAGGAGCTTGCGGTTGAGCTGACAAAAAAGCTCTTCGGTGCACCCTACGCCAACGTTCAGCCTGTCTCCGGCACCGTTGCAAACCTTGCCTGCTTTGCGGCGCTTGCAGAGGCAGGCGATACCATGCTTGCGCTTTCAATACCGCACGGCGGGCACATATCGCATGCCGAGCTCAGCGCCGCCGGCATAAGGGGGCTCAGAGTAAAGACCATGCCCTTTGATGTGGAGGAGATGAACATAGACACCGAGAAGGCTGAGAAGAAGATAAGGGAGGTTGAGCCGAGAATCGTGCTCTTCGGTGCGAGCATGTTCCTGTTTCCCCACCCCGTGAGGGAGCTCAGCCAGGCTGCGCAGGAGGTCGGGGCGGTTGTGATGTACGATGCCGCCCACGTGCTCGGGCTGATCGCTGGGAGACGCTTCCAGCAGCCTCTGGAGGAGGGAGCGCATGTTGTCTCCGCCTCAAGGCACAAGACCTTCCCGGGACCGCAGGGCGGGCTGATACTTGCCAGCGAGGAGCACGGGGCAAAGCTGAGCAGGGCGGTGTTTCCTGGTCTGGTCTCCAACCATCACCTGCACCACTTAGCAGGCTACGCGGTGGCGCTTGCGGAGATGATGGAGTTCGGCGAGAGTTATGCTGAGCAGATCGTGAGGAACTCCAAGGCGCTCGCACAGGCGCTTGCGCAGGAGGGCTTCAACGTGCTCTGCGAGCACAAGGGCTACACCGAGTCGCATCAGGTGGTGGTGGATGTGAGCATGCATGGCGGCGGCTCAAGAGTTGCGGAGGAGCTGGAGAAGGCGAACATCATCCTGAACAAGAACCTCCTCCCCTGGGACGACGTGCGCAAGAGCGCCAACCCGAGCGGCATAAGGATAGGCACACAGGAGGTGACCAGGCTGGGCATGAAGGAGAGCGAGATGGAGCACATCGCACAGCTCATAGCCAGGGTCGTGAGAGGCGAGAGCACCGAGAGAGTCAGGCAGGAGGTCGCCGAGCTCAGGCGCGAGTTCAACCGCGTGCACTACAGCTTTGACTGCGATGCCAGCGCATACGGATATGTTGAGTTTTGTTAAGCTGCATAATATGGGAGAGGTTTACAAAGGTTAGGCTTCAGTTCTATAAAACACCTGCCGCTGGAGAGTCTGATATGGAGGCGACTTTGGAAGAACTCACAGCGAAACGCGACGAGCTTGAGGCTGAAACCAGGCGGATGAAGGAAGAGCTGGTTGCAAAGCGCAAGCGACTGCGTGAGCTGAACAAGCGCAAGCGCGACATAATAGAGGCTATCAAGCGCAAGAACAGCGAGGCGAACAAGGCGAGGGAGAAGAGGGACAAGCTGAACGCGGAGATAAAGAAGCTCAAGGCGAAGCGCGAGGAAGCAAATGCAGAGGTAAAGCGTCTGCTTGAGGAGTACAAGCGCGTGAAGGAGAAGGCACCAAAGGGCGACTTCAAGAAGCTGCAGCGCGAGAAGAACCGCCTTGAGTGGAAGCTCCAGACCAGTGTGCTTGAGATAAAGAAGGAGGACGAGCTGGTCAAGCGAATCGCAGAGATAGAGAAGGAGCTTGCCGACTATGCGGAGCTCATAAACATCACCAGGGAGCTGGAGAAGAAGCGCAAGACCTCAAAGAAGGTGCACGAGAAGATAATCAAGCTCAGCGACGAGTCACAGAAGTACCACGAAGCCTTCATCGCGGCGGTGGAGAAGATAAAGGAGCTGGAGAGCAAGCTGGATGAGGTGAACAAGGAGAAGCTTGCCATAACTCAGGAGCTTGACAGGCTTAATGCGGAGCTTGACGAGAAGATTCCGCAGCTCAAGGAGCTGGAGAAGGAGATACTTGAGATAGAGACGGGTATTGAGATGCTGCACCGTGAGAAGAGCGAGAGGGAGCTGCGGGAAGAGGCGAAGGCTATATACGAGCGGTTCAAGCGTGGCGAGAAGCTTGACCTGGAGGACATATACCTTCTCAGAAGGTTCAACTTAGTGTAGGTTATGCAGAAGATATACGTGATATGCGTTGACAGAGACGCCGATATCGCCAGAAAGGTTGGGGAGAGAGGTCCCATCATAGGGAGAAGCAACAACCTCAGGGTTGCGGTGAAGCTGGGGTTAGCTGACCCCACGGAGAGCGATACCAACACGATTTTTGAGGCGGTGAGGCTGCACGACTACTACCAGAAGCTGGGGAGGGAGGTCAGGGTTGCCACTCTCGTGGGCGATGAGAACGTCGGAGTGGTGAGCGATGAGATAATAGCCAGGCAGCTTGACGAGATTCTCAGGGAGTTTCAGCCAGACGGAGTGGTGCTGGTCACGGATGGTGTGGAGGATGAGCACGTGCTGCCGATAGTTGAGTCAAGGGCTAAGGTGGTGTCGGTGAGCAGGGTGATAGTGAGGCAGAGTGAGAGGCTGGAGAGCACCTACTACATGATACTTGACTTTCTGAAGAGCATCGCCAGCGACCCGAAGCTATCAAGGATAGTAATAGGTCTCCCGGGCGTGGCGCTGGTGCTGTACATGCTGCTTGGTCCACACAGCTGGCGTATAATAGGCGGTGTGCTCGGCGTCTTCCTGATACTCAAGGGCTTCAATCTTGAGGGCACCGTGGCGAGGAGCATCTCGGAGCTTCGTGAGGCGCTCATCTCCGCAAAGCTGTCGTTCTTCACCTATGTGGTCTCGGCTGTGCTGGCGGCGCTTGGGGTGCTGATAGGCTGGCGCTCTGTTGCAGGGCTCAGCGGCTATCAGGAGATTCTGCCGCAGTTCACCGCTGCGTCTATAGACTTCTTCATGTTCTCAGCTCTGGTGGCACTCGGGGGCAAGAGCATTGATGCACTGCTTGAGGGTGAGGGGGTGAGCAGGTATCTGGTGCTCATGGTTTTTGTCATTGCAATACGCCTGGTGCTTGATGCGGTGGCGCTGTACCTGATGGGGAGAATCGCAACGGGCATGTTCGCTCTCTCTGTCACCCTTGGAGTGGTGCTGACGGTAATAGCCTTCTTTGGTATACGTGGAAGTACCCGGAGGTGAAGTGGTGGAAAGGATAGGTGTGATAGGTGGTACGGGGCTGTACGAGGGGGAGGATGTGGAGGTAAAGCGGATTTCCACGCCCTACGGGGATGCCTCACCCGTGGCAATCGCCGAGATTCATCGCAGGGGTGTGGTTTTCATGCCCCGCCACGGTGCCAGGCATGAGCTGCCGCCCCACAGGGTGAACTACAGAGCCAACATCTACGCCCTCAAGGAGCTGGGGGTTACCAGGATAATCGCCACCAACTCTGTTGGCGGCATCTCGCCCGAGCTTTCGCCGGGGGATGTGGTGGTTCCTCACGATATAATAGATTTCACCAGCGGCAGGGCGAACACCTTCTATGACACCAGGGCGGTGCACATAGACATGAGCGAGCCCTACTGCCCTGAGATACGGAAGGCGCTGATAGAGGCGGGCAGGCAGGTGCTCGGCAGGGTGGTTGAGTCCGGTGTTTACGCCGTGACCCAGGGACCGAGGTTTGAAACGCCTGCGGAGATACGCATGCTCTCAAAGCTGGGCGCTGACGTGGTGGGGATGACTGCCATGCCGGAGGCGGCGCTTGCCAGGGAGATGGAGCTGTGCTATGCCAGCATATGCACCGTCACAAACTACGCAGCGGGGCTGAAGCAGAACAGGCTCACCGCCAAGGAGGTTGTGGAGGTGGTGAGGGAGAATGAGGAGAAGCTGCGCAGGCTGATAATAAAGGTCATCCACATGATACCCGAGGAGAGGAACTGCAACTGCTCTCACGCACTGGTGGATGCGATGCTCTGACTTGATACGGCAGGTAACACTGATTCAGGCAGTGTAGTGCAGCAATGCAGAGCATTGTGACAGTCTGTAAGAGGTAGAAGGCTTTTCAGCTAATTGAATAGCATCGGGAGTTTTGATACCATGTAATCATTCTAAGTTTCGTAAGTCAAATTGGGAATGATCTTTAAATTACAAATTAAGGCATTCTTGCCATATTAATTCAATATAAATAATAGCATCATCTTTTCAATCACCAAAAAATATATATGTTACGAATATAACATTAACTATCAGAATGACATCAGGAGATTTTGGAAAAATTTTAGTAGGGGCCGCAATTAGAGAAATAGCAGGGAGATTAAATAAAAAATGTAGCATCTGGAGTATTGAAAGTAGATTACCAGATAAATTTGCAAATTGGCTAAAAGAGAATGGAAAATATTACGCTGTAAGATATAAATTAATAAAAATAAATAATGACAAAAAGGAATTTGAAAATACTGA
>JAADFH010000001.1 GCA_013152995.1 Methanobacteriota archaeon | reverse complement strand
CTCCCCTGGAGCATATCCTCGGGCACATCCTCAGCTATCCTGGTCTTCTTTCTTGCCCGGTACTCAATGTAGTCCACATGTAACAGCAGAAGCCTCATTCTGGCACCCATGCTACCTTGGCATGGGACATCTTATAAGCTTTTTCCATATCTTAAAATCCAGGACCCCCCTCCCAGCCCCCGTTAACTATGTGAACATACTCACTTATATACTTTTTTAGGACTAAATATCTAAAACTTCCGCAAGCAAAACATTTAGTAACCGCAAGTTATTGAACACTTCTTCAAGAACTCCCGAGCTCCTGGATGGACTTCATCAGAGACACCGCCTCTCTGCCAAGCGGTGTGATTCTGTACAGCTTTGAGCTATCCTGCACAAGCATCCCCGTGCTCTTCAGCTTCTTCAGGTGGAAGTTAACCGAAGTCGGGTCTCTGGCGCCTGTGGCTCTCCAGATAGCCGTGAAGGTCAGCGAACCCGAGCTGAGCACGCTCAGAATCTTCCTGCGCATGGGGTGCAGCAGCGCCCTGAGCACCGCCTCAAACTCCTCCTCCCGCATTCCTGCGGGCGCCTCCTCACGCTTCTGCAGCACCCCCGCAATGGCGTTCTGGATGTCCTCAACGCTGAAGGGCTTCGGTATGTAGTCGCTCGCTCCCAGGCGCATAGCCTCAACCGCACCCTTTATGCTGGAGTAGCCCGTGATTATTATAACCTTCGTCTCCGGCAGGTTGTGGCGCACCCACTCCAGCAGCTCAAGCCCGCTGCCCTTCGGCAGCCTGAGGTCAGCCACAACCACATCCACCCTCTCCCTTTTCAGCAGCCTCAGCGCCTCCTCAGCCTCACGGGCGGTCAATACCCTGTACTCGGAGCTCAGGAGCCTCTCAAGAGCGCTCAGGGTTATGGGCTCATCCTCCACCACAAGCACGCAGGGCTTCGCCGAGCTCAGCCTCAAGCACCTCCCGTGCGGCTTCAGTACCCGTGCCTGGCTTAACCTCAAATCCCGAGCACCTCAGCACCTGCTCCAGGCAGGCAAGCAGGCTGAGCAGCTCCCTCGCGCTCACCTCACCCATGTGCCCTATCCTGAATATCCTGCCCTTCAGCTTCTCCTGCCCGCCCGCAACAAGTATCCCGTACTCCCGCTTCAGCCTGCCCCTGATGTCGTCATCACTCAGCCCCTGCGGAATCCTTATTGCGGTAACCGTGTTGGAGGCGTGCTCCCTGCTGGGGAGCAGGCTGAGCCCCATAGCTTCGGCGGCTCTCCTGGTAGCCTCTGCAAGTGCCCTGTGGCGCCTTATCCGAGCCTCCAGGGTCTCCCTCTCAATCCTCCTGAGCGCTGCGTGAAGCCCGTATATAAGCGTGACCGAGGGGGTGAAGGGGGTGGTGCGCTTCTTCAGCGCCTTCCTGTACCTCAGCAGGTCCAGGTAGAAGGCATGCTTAGCCTTGCGCTCCTGCATCCACTCCCAGGCGCGCTCGCTCACAGCCACGAACCCCAGCCCGGGTGGAGCAGCCAGGCACTTCTGCGAGCCAGTTATGCACAGGTCAATCCCCCAGCCGTCTGTCTCAACCACATCTCCGCCCACGCTGGTAATCGCGTCTGCTATGAAGAGCGCATCATGCTCCCTTGCAGCCCTTCCCACAGCCTCCGCGCTGTGCACCACACCCGTGGAGGTCTCGTTGTGGGTCAGGGTTACCACCTCAGCGCCACTCTCCGAGAGTGCCTCGTCAACCTCCTCCGGAGCAAAGCTTCCGCCCCACTCAACCTCCAGCATGCTCACCTCTGCGCCGAAGCATCTTGCAATCTCTCCCAGCCTCTCACCGAACTTTCCGCCACCTATGCAGAGCACCCTTGTGCCAGGCTCAACCACGCTCGCCACCGCTGCCTCCATTGCCGCTGTGCCCGATCCTGTTATAAGTGCTATCTCATTTCGGGTGCGGTACACCATTCTGAGAAGCCGCCAGCAGTCCTCAAGCATCTCCTCAAACTCCGGGGTGCGGTGCCCCATGAGGGGCTTTGCCAGAGCTAAGAGCACCTCCTCATCAAGCTCCACCGGACCTGGAATCATGAGCTTCGTGGCAACCACCTCTTTTCAGCCCATTGGCACAGGCGGTAATAAAAGTTTCTGCCATCGTTACCCCGCTCTGTGCAGGGGTCATGTACTATGAAGGAAGGTGTGCGGTAATAGGCGGGTTTGAGAAGCTGGGAAAGGGAGAGGCGAGGCTTCTGGAGGAAGCCTTCAAGCGCTGCGAGCGTGTGAGCATCTATGTCATTGCCGACCTGGACGAGAAGCAGCTCAGGCGGGTGCTCAGGAAGCTTGAGCAGTACCTCAGGGCGAGGTATCCCGGGAGGTACGAGGTGAAGCTCATGGAGGGGATGGAGGAGGTGGCAGAGAGCGATGCACACACCCTTCTGGTTCCCTACGCTGAGCTTGCAGAGAAAGTCAACGCCCTGCGTGAGAGGGCGGGGATGAGGAGGATGGAGGTGGTTGTGCCTCCAGCCTCAAACGGTGATTAGCTTTCTCAGCAGCGCCACAAGCCTCCTGAACTTCAGCCCCCTGGACCAGTCAAGCTCCCGCCGGTCTATCATGAGCCTCTCCCTGAGCTCAATCAGTGAGGCTCTGACATACTCCTCCGTGCACTCACCCTTCCTGTGAGCCTCAACCACCCTTATCATCTCCTCCGACACCTCTATTCTGCGTCTGATCTCCTCCAGCGACTCCTGCTCAATAACTCCAGCCTCAGCCTTCAGCTCCGCAAGCCTCAGGGCAGCCTCATAGCTGAGCCTGACTATATCCTCCCTGCTGAGGTGGGTGGTGCGGTAGCTCAGAAACTCCTTCCAGGTCAGCCCGCTGTCAAGTATCCTGTAGTGCTCCATCAAACTGTGGGCGAACTTCACGAACCCGCACTTATCTGGGTGCTCATAGGCGATGGAGCCAGGGTCCAGGAAGGGGGCATAGGGTGAGATAAAGGGCAGAAGCCTCTTACCCCTGTGCTCCCGCATGAGCTGCTCGGTAAGCCGGAGGGTGGCGTGTATGCTCTCCTCCGTCTGACCCCCCAGTCCAACGCTGAAGTACAGGTCAAACTGCCGGCAGCCGTACATGAACGCCTTCTCAAGCATGCTGCGCAGGGCTGAGTTTGAATAGTTCCTGCCAATCTGGCGTCTGACGGCTTCAACACCAGAGTCGGGGGACATCTCTATGGTGAAGTCCTCAACGCTTCTGCTGATTTCTCGCATGAATCCCGAAGAAAAAGGCACAAATGCCTCAAAAATCAGCGGTATATCCACCTTCTCTTTGCGCAGCAGCTCAAGTATGCGCCTGCCGTACTTCTCGCCTCCTATTGCCAGGTCGCCAAGTATGAATGCCGGCACCTGGAACTCCTGAACCGCAAGGATGTCCTCAACCACCTTCTCGGGGCTTCTGTGGGCGACACCCTGGCGGTTGCATATCCTGGCATAGGCGTAGCTTGAGCCGCCACAGGCGGTGCAGTTGCACTCACAGCCCTTGCGGGTGAGCACCGCCATTATGGGATGCTCAATGAAGTCAAGGAAGGGCAGCATGTCCAGGTTCTTTGAGCGCACGAAGCTCCTGAATATGTACTCGTAGTCCAGGTTGAAGCAGTCAATGGTCTCGGGGACGTGGCTCAGCGGGTTGCTCCTGAGCCTGCTGCCGCTGCGGTAGCTCAGGTTGGGCACCTCCTCCGGGCTACCCCTGCCCTCAATCACCTCCATGAGCTTTATGAAGGGTAGCTCGGTGGAGTCCCCCCTGAGAACGTAGTCCACCTGGGGAACCTCGGAGAGCAGCTCGGTGTGAAAGTAGCTTGCAGAGAGCCCGCCCATTATCACAGGAACCTCTGGGTGCACCTGCTTGCACAGCCTCGCGAGGTTCACTGCGCCGTGCACGTGGGGCAGCCAGTGCAGGTCAATTCCAAAAGCCTCCGCCTGCATGCGGGCAAGGTAGTCTTCTGGACGGAAGCGCGGGTCCCTGAGCATCTTGAGCGCCATGTTGACTATTCTCACCCTGTAGCCGTGCTGCTCAAGGGTTGAGGCGATGGAGACAAAGCCGAGAGGGTACATCTCAAATACGGGTGTTGAGGGCACCAGGTCGTTGATGGGACCCCAGAGTATGGGTCTCTCGCGGAAGTCATAAATACTCGGGGGGTGGAGGAGAATCAGGTCAGCCTTCATAAGTAACACCTTCCATGCCGGGTATTAAACCTACCGCTATAGCAGGAGTAACTATTAAAATGATTTTTAATCACGTACATGCCCGCTTTAACACTTACCATAATACTTGCACATGTTATCTGCTCCATCCCTGAAAGCTCATTCATCCGCTATCCAGAACCGCGGAGGATTTTCTGGACCCAACATCTGCAGAGGTGAACAGATGGGAAAGAAGGCACATCACCCGCACCGTGGAAGTCTGGGGTACAGCCCCAGGAAGAGGGCAGCCTCACCTGTACCCAGGATCAGGACATGGGTAGCTGCAGCAGAGGTGGGAATGCAGGGGTTTGCGGGGTATAAGGCAGGTATGACGCACGTGGTGCGGGTAGATGACTATCCGCACTCAATAACTCACGGGCAGGAGATTACCGTACCCGCGACGGTGCTTGAGACACCGCCGCTTGCGGTTTTCGGTGTCAGGCTCTACTCCAGAACCACAAATGGACTGAGGACGCTTACCGAGCGCTGGGCTGAGAACATCCACAAGAACCTGGGAAGGGTGCTAAGGCTGCCAAAGAACCGCAGGGGTGCGGAGGATATTGAGAGTTACGCTGACAGGGTGGCTGAGGTGCGGCTGCTGGTGCACACCCAGCCCTGGATGGCTGGCATAGGCAAGAAGACGCCTGAGGTCATGGAGTACTTGGTTTCTGGCTCACCCGAGGAGGCTCTGAAGTACGCCTCTGAGAAGCTCGGCAAGGAGATAGGTGTTGCGGAGGTGTTCTCCGCGGGTGAGATTGTGGATGTCATCGCCGTCACCAAGGGCAAGGGCTTCCAGAGCTCTGTGCGCAGGTGGGGTGTGAAGATACTCCACCACAAGACCCGGAAGGGCAGGAGGAGGGCTGGAACCCTTGGACCCTGGCACCCCTCTGCGATGATGTGGTCGGTGCCCCAGAGCGGGCAGATGGGCTACCACCATCGCACGGAGTTCAACAAGCGAATCCTTGGCGTTGGAAGCGAGGGTGTGCTGAGGATGGATGGCAGAGAGGTGGAGATTACCCCGCCGGGAGGCTTCCTGAGCTACGGGGTTGTGAAGAGCGACTTCGTGCTGCTTGAGGGCTCTGTCCCGGGAGCGAGGAAGAGGCTTGTCAGGCTGCGTCCAGCGGTGCGACCGCCGAAGCGCATGCCCGAGGGTGAGCCGAAGCTCGTGTATGTCAGCACCAGCTCAAAGCAGGGGGTGTAGCGGATGGTAAGCGTTTATTCTCTGGATGGCAGTGTAAAGGGAGAGGTGGAGCTTCCAGCGGTGTTCTCTGCACCCTTCCGCCCCGACCTCATAAAGAGGGCTGTTATAGCGCAGCAGTCCCACAGGCTGCAGCCCTACGGCACCGACAGGATGGCTGGAAAGCGCACCTCTGCGGAGTCCTGGGGTCCGGGGCACGGAGTCTCAAGGGTGCCCAGGGTTAAGGGCAGCAGGCATCCTGCAGCGGGCAGGGCGGCGTTTGTGCCCCAGGCGGTTGGCGGACGCAGGGCGCATCCCCCGAAGGTTGAGAAGGTTATATACGAGAAGATAAACCGGAAGGAGAGGATAAAAGCAATAGCGTCTGCGATTGCAGCTACTGCCTCTCCTGAGCTTGTTCGTTCAAGAGGGCACGTTTTTGAGGTAGAAGCTCTCCCAATAGTGGTTGAGGATGCGTTTGAGGAGCTGTCAAAGGCTAAGGACGTGCTTTCTGTATTTTCTGCACTCGGCATCGCTGATGACATAGATAGAGCGGAGAGGCGCAAAATCAGAGCTGGCAAGGGCAAGATGAGGGGCAGAAGGCACAGGTGTGGTAAGAGTGTGCTGATAGTTGTTGCGCAGGACAGGGGTGTAGGCAGGGGTGCACGCAACTTGCCTGGGGTGGATGTGGTGCCTGCCCGTGAGCTGAGCGCGGAGCACCTTGCTCCGGGAGCGCATCCCGGAAGGCTTGCGGTTTACACCGAAAGTTCTTTAAACGTGCTTGCTGAGAGGTTTGAGCCATGGGCACTGAGGTGATAATCTCCCCGGATGTTACTGAGAAGTCAATGAAGATGCTGGAGAAGGAGAACAAGCTGGTGTTTATAGTTTCAAGAAACGCCAACAGGCAGCAGGTTAAGAGAGCGATTGAGGAGATGTACGATGTGAAGGTTGTGAAGGTCAACACCTGCATACACCGCGGGCGAAAGAAGGCGTACGTGCGCCTCGCACCCGAGTACAGCGCCGCGGATGTAGCCACGAAGGCAGGTATATTCTGAGGTGAGGCTGATGGGCAAGAGGATAATCTCACAGCGGCGTGGAAAGGGCGGCAGCGTGTTCAGAGCACCCTCGCACAGGTACAGGTGCGACCTGAAGTACAGGAAGTACGATGAGGCTGAGAAGCAGGGCGTGGTGAGGGGTAAGGTGGTGGATATTGTGCACGACCCCGGCAGAACCGCACCCCTGCTGGAGGTACTGTTTGAGACAGGGGAGAGGAGGTACATGCTTGCCCAGGAGGGGGTTAAGGTTGGGGATGTTGTTGAGGCTGGCGCTCAGGCTTCCATCAACGTGGGCAACGTTCTGCCGCTGGGCAGGATTCCCGAGGGCACGCCCGTGTGCAACATTGAGCTTCATCCTGGTGACGGGGGCAGGGTGGTGAGGAGCGCGGGCAGCTACGGGCTGGTGGTGTCTCACGAGGGCGACATGACGGTGGTGCAGCTACCCAGCGGCAGCTTCAAAACCCTGAGCTCGGAGTGCAGGGCTGCGGTTGGTGTTGTGGCTGGGGGCGGCAGGAGGGATAAGCCTGTGATGAAGGCTGGAAAGAAGTACCACATGCTGCGCTCAAAGGCTAAGTACTGGCCTGTGGTGAGGAAGGTGGCGATGAATCCTGTTGACCACCCCTTCGGTGGAGGCTCACGCTCTCCTGGCAAGCCCACCACCATCTCAAGAAGGATGCCTCCTGGAAAGAAGGTCGGGCAGGTGGCTGCAAGGAGGACAGGGAGGCGGTAGCCATGGCGAGGAAGGAGTTCACCTACAGGGGATACACGCTTGAAGAGCTGAAGAAGATGAGTCTTGAGGAGTTTGCAGAGCTGCTGCCTGCCAGGCAGAGGCGCTCCCTCAGGCGGGGCTTCACCCAGGTGCAGAAGAAGCTGCTGCAGAAGGTGAGCAAGGCGCTTGAGGGGAAGAATGTCAAGCTCAGAACCCATGCCAGGGACATGATAATTCTCCCGAACATGGTGGGTCTCACTTTCCAGGTGCACAACGGCAAGGACTGGGTCAGGGTTGAGGTGAAGCCGGAGATGATCGGTCACTACTTGGGCGAGTTTGCACCCACCAGGAAGAGGGTCAGGCACGGCTCACCCGGTGTGGGCGCCACGAGAAGCTCCATGTACATACCGCTCAAGTGAGGTTGAAGTATGGGCAGGCTTGGTTATTCCTTCAAACCCGAGAATCCCGAAAAAGCGGCAAAGGCACTGGGCAGAGCGCTCAGGGTCTCGCCGAAGTACTGTGCAGAGATAGCCAGAGAGCTCAGGGGAATGAAGCTTGACAGGGCTAAAGCCTACCTGCTTGACATAGCGGAGATGCGCAGACCCCTGCCCCTCAGGAGGTACCGCAAGGGTGTGGCGCACCGCAGGGGGCTGAGCAAAGCCTGCGCGGGCAGGTACCCCAGGAAGGCGGCTAAGCTGGTGCTCAGGGTGCTGGAGAGCGCTGAGAAGAACGCCGAGTACAAGGGGCTGGACGTTGACAAGCTTTACATACGCCACATTGCAGCCCAGCGTGGCAGGATAATCAGGGGCTGGATTCCGAGGGCTTTTGCGAGAGCAACACCGCACAACACGCCAACCACGCACTTAGAGGTGGTGCTGGAGGAGAGGTAATGGCGCTGGAGAGGAAGTTCATAGAGGACAACATCCACAGGTTTGAGGTGGTGGAGTTCCTGCACAAGGAGCTGGAGAAGACGGGCTGCGGTGAGGTGGAGGTGCAGCGCACGCCCATAGGCACCAGGGTTGTGGTGTGGGTGCAGCGCCCGGGGCTGGTGATCGGTCGCAAGGGGCAGGCTATCAGGAAGCTCACCGCCATACTCAAGAGCAGGTTCGGGCTGGATAACCCGCAGATTGAGGTGCAGGAGCTGGAGGTGCCCGAGCTGAACCCGCAGGTGATGGCGAGGAGTATCGCTGCAGCGCTTGAGAGGGGCACGCACTTCAGAAAGGCTGGTTACACGGCGCTGCACAGGATTATGGATGCGGGTGCGAGGGGTGCTGAGATAACTATCTCAGGCAAGCTGACAGGAGAGAGAGCCAAGACCGTGAAGTTTGTTGATGGCTACCTCAAGCACTGCGGCGAGCCCGCGATGCAGTTTGTTAAGGTGGGCTACGCCATAGCTTCGCCCAAGCCGGGGGTTATAGGTGTTAAGGTCAAGATAATGCCGCCCGGCACCAGGCTGCCGGATGATGTGGTGTACAAGGAGGTGCCTGAGAAGCAGGAGGCAGAGGCTGGCGAGGCTGAGAGCGGTGAGGCGCAGCAGGAGCAGGAGGCGGTAGCGGGCGAGCAGCGTGTGGAGCAGGAGGAGAAGAAGGAAGAGAGCGAGGGTGCCAACGCAGCGGCGAGCGAGAGCGAGCAGAGCGGAGCGCAGGAGGCTGGTGGCGAGCAGCATGCAGAGGCGGAGAAGGCAGAGAAGCAGGAGGTGAAGCAGGATGGCGATAATCAGGGCGAGTGAGCTCAGGGACATGGGCACCGAGGAGCTGCAGGAGAAGCTGGAGGAGCTCAGGATGGAGCTGTTCAAGGAGCGCTCCAAGACGGCGGCGATAGGTACGCCGGAGAATCCAGGCAGGGTGCGGGAGATTCGCAGAACGATAGCCAGAATACTGACCATAATCAGGGAGAGGTCGGCAGCGAATGAGGCTCAGAGCTAAGTACCTTACAAGGCACGAGCTGATTGGCTTAGAGTGCAGCGTGGTGAGCGCCACCGACAGGGGTATCGCTGGCATCTCCGGAAAGGTGGTTGATGAGACTAAGAACATGCTCGTGATTGAGACTGAGCGAGGAAGAAAGATGGTGCCGAAGAAGGGCACCAAGTTTGTGTTCAGGGTGGGCGAGCGCCTGCTGGAGGTTGATGGCGAGAGCATACTCGCAAGACCTGAGGATAGGATTAAAGGGTGATGCGGATGCGTGACATAGGTGTGGATGTGAAGCCCCCGGAGAGGGAGTGCAGCGATGAGCACTGCCCCTTCCACGGGCACCTGAAGGTCAGAGGGCAGATAATTGAGGGCACGGTGGTTAGCGACAGGATGAACAACAGTGTGGTGGTTCAAAAAGATTACCTTCGTTACATTAAAAAATACGAGAGGTACGAAAAGCGCAGAAGCAGGATACTCGCCCACAACCCGCCGTGCATCTCAGCAAGGGTGGGCGAGCGGGTAAAGATAATGGAGTGCAGACCTATAAGCAAGGCTAAGAGTTTTGTGGTGATTGAAAAGGAGGCAGAGGAATGAAGGCGGTGCCCGCAAATGTGACCAGAGCACTGCCGAGCGGTGCAAGGCTCACCGTGGCAGACAATACTGGAGCAAAGGAGATTGAAATCATCCAGGTTATTGGATACAGGGGCACGAGGCGCAGGTACCCCAGGGCAGGCGTTGGAGACATGGTGGTGGCGAGCGTGAAGAAGGGCACCCCTGAGATGAGGAAGCAGGTTGTGAGGGCGGTGATAATACGCCAGCGCAAGGAGTACAGGCGCAGGAACGGGTGGAGGATAAAGTTTGAGGACAATGCGGCGGTTATCACCAATGAGAAGGGTGAGCCCAAGGGTAGCGAGATTAAGGGCGCTGTTGCCAAGGAGGCAGCGGAGCGCTGGTCAAAGATCGCAAGCCTGGCGAGTACGGTGGTGTAGGGTATGAGCAGCAGGCAGCCCAGAAAGCAGAGGAAGCAGCTTTTTAATGCTCCCATGCACAGAAGGCAGAAGATGGTGTGCGCTCACCTGAGCAGGGAGCTCAGGGAGGAGTACGGAAGGCGCAGCCTGCCGGTGCGCAAGGGCGACAAGGTAAGGGTGCTCAGGGGCGACTTTAAGGGGCATGAGGGGCTGGTTGAGAGGGTTGACCTGAAGAGGATGAGGATATTTGTCACAGGCGTTACGGTGCAGAAGAGCGATGGCACCGAGCGCCTGTACCCGCTGCATCCCTCAAATGTTGAGATTGTGAAGCTTGAGCTGAGGGACGAGGAGAGGAAAGAGGTGCTTGAGAGGTAGATGTCATGAGCTTGCACGCGAAGCGACTTACGGCTCCAAGAGTGCTGAAGATACCCAAGAGGGTGAGCAGGTTCATAGTCAAGCCCTCCCCGGGTCCGCATCCAGCGGAGAGGAGCATACCGCTGCTGGTGGTTATCAGGGATATTCTGGGCTATGCCAGAAATGCCAGAGAGGCGAAGAGGATTATCAAGGCAGGCAAGGTGCTGGTGGACGGGAGGGTGAGGAAGGACCACAAGTACCCCGTGGGGCTCATGGACTTGCTAAGCATCCCCGAGGCGGAGGTGCTCAAGCTTGTGGTGATGGACAGGCGGGGCAGGCTGGTGCTCAGGGACATCTCAGAGGAGCAGGCGAGGACGAAGCTGTGCAGGATTGAGAACAAGACGGTGGTGAGGGGCGGGCATATCCAGCTGAATATGCATGACGGCAGGAATATTCTTATCAGGGTGAAGAACCCGGAGAAGCCCGAGGAGGATGTTTACACCACTGGCGACTCGCTGCTGGTTGACCTGGAGAGCGGCGAGATTAAGGCACACCTGCGCTATGCTCAGGGCAGTCTNNNNATCGGCGGCAGGCACACGGGGGAGCTTGCAAGGATTGAGGAGATTCGCAAGCTCAGGAGCTGCCAGCCGAATGTGGTTGTGCTTTCACGGGACTCCGAGAGGTTTGAGACCATTGAGGACTACGTGTTTGTGGTGGGCGAGCAGGAGCCCGTGATCAAGGGGGTGTTTGAGCAGTGAACCCCATGCGCAGGCTGCGCATAGCCAAGGTGACGGTGAACATGGGCGTGGGTGAGGCAGGTGAGCGCTTAGCGAAGGCTGAGAAGCTGCTGGAGGAGCTTACGGGGCAGAAGCCTGTGCAGCTCAGAGCCAAGCGCACCATCCAGCCCTTCGGTATAAGGAAGAACCTCCCCATAGCATGCAAGGTTACGCTGAGGGGGGAGAGGGCGATAGAGTTCCTGAACAAGGCGTTCAGCGCTGTGGACAGGAAGGTGAGTGCAAGGAGCTTTGATGAGAATGGAAACTTCGCTTTTGGAATAAGGGAGCACATAGACCTGCCAGAGGTTAAGTATGACCCGATGGTGGGTATCTACGGTATGGACGTGTGCGTTGCCATAGAGCGCCCGGGCTACAGGGTGAAGCACCGCAAGCTCA